>JARFQH010000068.1 GCA_029287875.1 Desulfobacteraceae bacterium
ATCGGTGACAACGGGTGTGATCAGGTGCGGTATCCCGTCATAATTGGACAGTTCGATCCGTTTCGGATCGACCATGATCAGTTTGACCTCGTCGGGACCGGCCTTGTAGAGCAAACTGCAGATCATGGTGTTCAGGGCCACACTTTTGCCGGCACCTGTCGCACCGGCGATCAGCAGGTGAGGCATCCGATCGAGCTCAGCCACAAAGGGATTGCCGACGATGTCCTTGCCCAGGCAGAGGGTCAGTTTGGATTTTGACTTTTCAAACGCGCCGGAGACGACGATTTCCTTAAACCGCACCATTTCGCGCACGGCGTTGGGAACTTCGATCCCGATCACAGCCTTGCCCGGGATAGGCGCCACGATCCGAATACTGGCCGCCCGCAGCGCCAAGGCCAGGTCATCCGAGAGGGTGACAATCTTGTTGATCTTAATGCCCGAGGCCGGTTCATATTCGAAGGTTGTGATCACCGGCCCGGGAGACACCGCCACGACCTTGCCGCGCACACCGAAGTCCTCGAGTTTCTTCTCCAGCAGTTTCGACAGCATCCGCAGGTTTTCGTCATCGGCCGAAACCGACCGTTTTTCGGGTTCCTCCAGAAAGTTAGCCGAGGGGAGCTGAAAACCGGCACGCGGTCGCATGAATTCGAACACTTCCTGCTTTGGCTTCGGCACTGTTTTAATCGGCACCTTCGGTTCACTGATGATCTTTATCGGCGCTTCTTTTTTTTCTGCCTGCTGTCGAACGGCCTTCCGGCGTTTTTTCGCCTTTTGCCGTCTCTCCTTGTGCTTAAGATAAAATGTCTTCAGGGTATCGACCAGCGCGGCCGCGGTGCCCCGACAACTTGCGAAAAAGGCCAGCACGGAAAATCCGGTCGACATGATGAAACCGATCAGCCATATAAGTCCCAGGATGATGACGGCTCCGGTCCGATTGGAATAGCGGACGAGAAAAGACTTTAAAGGAATTCCGGCCAGCCCGCCGGCAGAAAAACTGTTGCCGAACAGCTCGTAATTGTGCTGCCGCAACGACAGCAGCGCGCCGGTCGTCAATACCAGCAGCAAACCGCCGACGACCGTGCTAAGAACCCTCTCGCGCGGATGACCGCCGAGAATATGGATGCTGGTCAGAAGCAGAAGAAGCGGAATCCAGAAGGCCCCAAGCCCGAAAACACCGATTAGAAGAGCTGCCAGATGCGCGCCGAACACGCCGAAGAGGTTGTGGATCTTTTTGGCCCCGCCGGCATTGAACAGCGATGGGTCCAGAGGGCTGAAGGACAACAGGCTCACCAGAGTGAAAACCAGCAGGAAAAATAGCAGAATGCCGATGATTTCTTTGCGCATGAATCGAATAATCCGTTAGCCGGTTAGCCCGTTTAGCCCGTTGGGCCGGTTGACCTGTTGTCCGGAGAACCGATTCAAACGGGCCTAACGGGCAAACGGGCTAAACCGATTCAAATTACCATTATGAAAGGCAGGATCACCGGCCGGCGGCCGATGGTAAAGTAGAAGTACTGTCGCAGGGCCGACTGCAACCGCGAGCGGATGACCTTGATGCGGTCGGGAACCTCCGGCCCAACATCTTCGATAATTTCTAGAATCACGCACTGTGCATCTTCTACGAGATGTCCGGTTTCGGTTTCGAACACAAATCCGCGCGAAACGATCTCCGGACCATAGACCACGATGCCCGTATCCTCATCGAAAGCCAGGTTGACCACAACCAGGCCTTCTTCCGAAAGGAGCCGCCGCTCTTTCAAAACGCTGCGGCCGACGTCGCCGACGCCCTTGCCGTCGATCAACACCCGCCCGGTCATCACCGAGTCTTTCACTCGTCCGCCGGCGGCGTCGAACTCGATGATCTGACCGTTCTCGGCCAGCAGCACCCTTTCGGGCGGGATCCCCATCTGCTGAGCCAGGCGGGAGTGTAGAAACAGATGACGGTACTCACCATGTATCGGCATGAAATATTTCGGCCGCGTCAGGTTGATCATCAGTTTGAGCTCTTCCTGGAAGGCGTGACCGGACACGTGGATCTCGGAAATCTTTTCGTAGATGACGTTGGCGCCCCTCTTGTAAAGCTTGTTGATGATGTGGCCGATCGCCTTTTCGTTGCCGGGAATGAATTTGGAAGAAAGAATGATGGTGTCTTCTTTTTTTGTTTTGATCAGTTTGTGGTTGCCGGCCGCCATGCGGGCCAGAGCGGACATGGGCTCCCCCTGGCTGCCGGTGGTGATGATGATCACCTCGTCATCGCGGTATCGGCCGATATCGTCGGTCTCGATTTCCGCTCCGCCCGGAATCTGAATGTACCCCATATTCCGGGCGATGTTGACGGCGACCTCGATACTGCGACCGTTAAAAACGATTTTTTTACCGCGTTCGACGGCAATGTTGACGATCTGTTGGATACGGTTGATGTTGGAAGCGAAAAGGGCAATAATGATGCGGCCCTTGCTCTCATCGACGATCCGGGCCAATTTTTCGCTGATGGCGCGCGCCGATATGGTATAGCCTTCTTTTTCGATGTTGGTCGAATCGGACAGCAGCGCCAGCACACCTTTTTCTCCGCACTGGGCGAACCGGCCGACGTCGGTTGCCAGACCGTTCCCGATGCTGTGGCTGATTTTGAAATCCCCGGTATGCACGATCAAGCCGTACGGTGTCCGGATGGCGATACCGACGCCGTCCACCACGCTGTGACCGACTTGGATAAATTCGAGGACGAAGGGCCCCAGTTTCAGCTGCTCGCCCGGATGAATTTCGTGCAAACCGCTTGGCGCCACGACGTCGAATTCTTCGAGTTTGTGTTTAACGACTCCCAGCGTGAAGGGTGTGCCAAAGACCGGGGCGTTGACCTCTTTCAGCAGAAACGGCAAGGCCCCGATGTGGTCTTCGTGGGCGTGGGTCAGGACAATACCGGATATCAGCGAGCGGTTTTTTTTCACGTAGTCCATATCCGGGACGACATAATCGACCCCCAGCATGTAATCTTCTGGAAACATCAGGCCCGCATCCACAATGAACAGCGTTGTGCCGTACTCGAAAATCATCATGTTGAGGCCGATCTCTCCAAGACCGCCCAGAGGAATGATTTTTAGGTGCACGCCGGGTCCCCTTCCATCTGTGAAAAATGCTGGCAGAGCAGGTTCCACAGATTTTCCATCAATTCGTCTTTGGTGTTTCTGCTGTATCCGGATGTCTCGACCGGCGGCAGGATATCGAGCGTCACCCGACACGGTTTGATGATGCGGCGATTTTTGGGCATGATTGACCAGGTTCCGTGAAGGACAACCGGCACGATCGGCGCACCCGCGTCGACCGTCAGCACGAATGGGCCTTTCTTAAATGGCTTGATGGTACCGTCCAGGCTGCGGGTGCCTTCCGGAAAAATCAGAACCGATGTCCCCTTCTTGATCGTGGCGGCGGCTTTTGCCAAACTTTCAAATGCGGATTCGCGATTCAAACGATCGATGCTGATATACCCGCAGCCGCGCATGGCCCGCCCGAAAACGGGAATTCTAAAAAGCTCGGCCTTGGCCAACCACCGGAATTGCACCGGCAGGTGCGCCAGCAGCACGGGGATGTCGAAGTTGCTCTGGTGGTTTGCCATATAGATGGCGGAGCGTCCGGTGTCGATGTTCGACGTACCGTTCACCGTTACGTCGATGCCGCTGACAAACAGGATGGACCGAGCCCACAACCGGCCGACCAGGTGCGGCAAATTGCCGGTCTTGCTGAAGAAGGCCAAGACAATGGTGGCCGTTGCCAGAACCAGCGTCGATAAAATGGTGAAACTGTATATAATAATGTTTCGAAACATTGGCTGCCGAGCGGAATGTCATACCAGTCGCTGCTGTCAGGTCTGGATGTTGAGTTCATCGTAAATGTGGTCAAGCACTTGTATTACCCAGTTTCGCTGCGGCCGAGTGGCGTAAGCGATGCAGCTGCAGCGCACCCGCTGCCGGGTGCGCACCAGCAACTCGCAGGCCATCGATCGTTCCTGCAGTTCAACGGCGAAATAAAAAGGCTGGCAATCGCCATGGGACGACTGCGTATCGGATAAGTGCTTCTGTTCGAGCTGAATCCAGTAAACACCACCCATGTCCGGCGGACCGAAACGCTCGTCAAGAAAGGATTTGAGTTTTTCGTAATCGGTCGGCCGCAGCTCATCTATGACGTACTGTTTCATAACTGTAAGATTTAGCACAGAAAACAGATGTAAGCAAGGCGATTGTTGCGTACCGCTCACTGGCTTCGATTGACGATGGAGCGCGAGTCGGTTAAAATTTATTTTTAACTTGACCTCCAGAAATTGCCCAACGCTACGGTCTGCGTGCCGATCCTTCGGCTTTTTTTTTGCCGAAATCAGCCGAAGGCTGCAACCGGCTTTGAATGTAAATCAATTACCGCATCGGGAAAAATGAATATGACACTGGACGCATGCAGCCGCTGGGTAGCACTGGCCTCCGTTTTGACGATGATGTCCGCAAATCCGCCGTATGTCGAGGCGCAGCCGGAACCTTTCGCGGCAAGACAATTGATTGCGGCCACCGTAATACCGGGAAACTCAGCCGCGGGCGGCGGCCGTACAACAGCGGAACCGGACAGCGACCGTCATTTTCAACTCGCTGACACGGCAACCGTACCACCTGCCTATTCCGCCGCAACACTCGGCAAGACTGGTACGGGTGATTCAGTTCCGGCCGCCGAAACCCGTTGGCAGTGGTCACTAAATGCCGGATACCGCCAGGATGATCTAAAGTGGAGTTTCGCACTGCCCGGCATCGACCCCCGATCGGAACTGACCTGGAGCGACATAGAGAGTTTCCAGCTTGAGTTCGGCTTGCAAAGGCGATTCTTCCATAACTTCCGTTTGAAGGGCACCTTCGCCTATGCCTTCATTTTTAACGGCCAAAACCAGGATTCCGATTATGATGGAAACAATCGCACCCTGGAGTTCTCCCGTTCTAACAACGCCACCGACGACGGCGATCTCTGGGATATCTCTCTTGGTCTGGCGTATGACATCCGTCTTTTCAGCGACCGGTTCCTTCTATCGCCCCTGCTTGGTTACGCATTCAACGACCAAAACCTGCAAATATCAGATGGGGTTCAAACGCTGCCGCCCCTGGGCCCTTTTCAAGGCTTGGACAGCAGCTACGATGCCACCTGGTACGGTCCCTGGATCGGCATGGAACTTCAGTACAACAGCTATGGGAGCAGCGCCCCGTCTCCCGGGTATGAGGCATATTTCGGCTTCGAATACCACCTGGCGGATTTCGAGGCCAAAGCCGATTGGAACCTTAGACCGGACCTGGCACACCCGAAGAGTTTCGACCAGGACGCAGACGGCAGCGGCTGGGTCTTGACCGGAGCTATCAACTATCTGTTCAACTCTCGCTGGGGCGTGAATCTGACCGGAAAATACCAACGCTGGGAAACCGATACCGGGACGCACCGCTTTTTTTTCAGTGACGGATCGACCTTTGCAACACGCCTGAATGAGGTTATCTGGAAGTCGTTTGCCGTAACCCTGGGCGTCACCTGCCGCTTCTAGTGTGAAAATAGAAACTTGAAACTTGAAACTCAGAACCCGCAACTCGTAACCCGCAACCTGAAACCCGTAAACCCGTGGTAGCGTCTCCGCCCGGATGAGCGGTTTCGAAAGACGGCTGAAACGACCCGTTTGTGGTAGGCTGTCCGTCAACCATCGAACGGCAACAGGTTTCCGTTGCGATTGAATTCCATCGGCCCCCAGGCGGACTCCTGCTGTAAGTGTGGGTTGAGGTGGACCTCCTCTGCCAGGGCTGCCGAAACCTGCAACATCTCGAGATGCTTGGTGTCCCTGATACGCACGAGGCGCGCACCTGCCGGACTGGCGAGTCCTGCCGTCGCCGCGCAGATCGCAATCGCTTCACGGTCGTTTTCAACCGTGAGGGGAATGGCGGCCTTTTCAGGAGATATGGCCGCCACGGAGTTCTTGTACGTTTTTTCCATGTCCAGCGCATCGACCAGCCGTCTGGTGGTGACGTCCGCCAAACCGATACCGTTGCCGTTGCCGTCTGATCCGGGACTCAGGTCGCGCACGAAAATACGTTTGACGTGCGGGGTGGTGAAAAAATCGCCGACGAGATCACGATGCCTGCCGGTCACATTCGAATCCATCCCGATTCCGCTGATGTCTTTCCCGAATCGGTCCACCACGAGGATGTCAATATCGTCGAAGGGGATGCGGCCCATCATGTCCGCCGCTATTTTCAGCAATTTCTTTTCACCCGTCAGGATATCCGCCGGCATCAGGGCCTTGACCTGAGACAGGTCGCCGCAGCCATCTTCCAGCAGAGCCAGACCAAACAAGACGGGGCATCGACCGAGGACCAAACGGGCGGCATCCTCGATAATACCGAAGCCGTGGCGAACCGCCTGCCGATGAAACTCGGTCGCGCCGTCGGCCTTTCCCAGCCCGATCGTCAGCATCTTGCACAGGCCGCTCTCGATGTCGGCCCGGAATTTGGTGTGCTGTTTCACCCGGTTGATAACGACGATGTGATCAGCGGCCAGCGCCTGCCGGGAGAAAAAGATTCGGGTGCCGTTGACCAGACGATCGATACACTCGACCGCCATGTCCGGAACAACCGGTACACCCAGTGCGGCCTGGCTGATACCCAGCTGTTGGAGCACGACGCGTTGGCCTTCCGCGGACGCTCCGCCATGACTGCCCATGGCCGGCACGATGAAAGGTTCGAGCTGCTTTTCGCGCAGGTATTCGATACAACCGCCGACCACCACGTCGATAGCGTTGATACCCCTGCTGCCGACCGCAACGGCCACGGTTTCACCCGGCCGGGTCAAGCCTTCTATGGCCAGTGAGGCCAGAGCGGACCGAACGGCTTGCGGCACGTCGCCGAGGGCTGCCCGTTGAAGCGCCTGCCGTACCCGAGCCACTTCGGGATATGCTGTAGGTGTCGCCTTCGTCATGATGGTTCGGCCTAAAGATGCGGTGTCATTGGTTTAAGGGTCACGGTAAGAAATAATTCCACACGATTGCGCCGGATTATGGTTTGTCTACAAGGCACATCCACCTGCACATATCGGGATACGTGTGGGTGGATGTAACGCAGTAGACGGGCCATAAGACAAGCAAGAGGTGGAATTATTTTTTGCCGGGGCCCT
>JARFQH010000079.1 GCA_029287875.1 Desulfobacteraceae bacterium
ATGTCATACTGCCTTATTCCCATCTATCAGGCAGCGCGATGTTTGCGGGTCAATCCCGCGAACGTAAGGTTTCCGGCTTAAACGACCCGCTCTTTCGTTTCTCGGTAAATTTCTATGGCGCCCCCGCGCTGTCAATGCCAGGATTTGTCAAATACCAGCAGGACTTAATCATCGGGGCAAGCGTTCAGGTATCTGCACCCCTTGGGCAGTATGATCCAGACAAACTGGTGAACCTTGGCAATAACCGCTGGTTCGTCAAACCCGACATCGGAATTTCCAAGGCATTGGGGGCACTTACGGTAGAGGTTTCCACAGGCGTGACTTTCTTCAGCAAAAATAACGACCACTTCGGCGGCAAGACGCTTGAGCAGGATCCCCTCTGGTCCACACAGGTACACGCCACGTACAACCTTGGCCGTGGCGTTTGGGCTGCATTGAGCTGGACTTACGATTACGGCGGGCGCACGACAATAGACGGCGTGCGGAGCGATGATTTAGAGGGTAATTCGCGACTGGGCGCCACACTTGCGTTGCCCGTGAACCGGAACAACTCGGTCAAGCTTTTCGCCAGCACCAGCTTACACACCAGCATCGGGAGTGATTTCAACCTGGCCGGTATTGTCTGGCAGTACCGATGGGGGCGCGGGATGTAACGTCCGCAGAGAATCCCAAAAGATCAGCTCGAAACAGGAAATCGGGGCCTCATTGAGTCAATTGGGGTATTCATCATTTTGGCGCAAGATATGTGAAATGCAAACTATTGCAAAATTTTAGAGGACTTGATAAAAACCCGCGTCAAGTCGAGTTGCAAGCGCAGGAGAAACACATTTGGCCCCCATGCGGCTGCACCGGGGCAACCGACCGCAATTCGCAGCCAATAAGCCGCTTTTTTTCGGGCACCCCAAAGGTTATGCCATGAGGCAATCTGAAACTAACCTGCTTTCCGAAATGAAAGAGGAGCTGCAATTCGAGAAGCTGCTGATCGAAATCTCCACCCACTTTGTCAACCTGCCGGGCGACCGGATAGACGACGAAATCAAAGAAGCCCAGCATCGGATCTGCGAATACCTCGATCTTGACCGCTCAGCGCTTTGGCAATTCTCCAATAAGGAGTCCGGGAAGGTGCTGCTGACACATGTCCATCACCAGCCGGAGGCCCGGTTCCCCGACGAAAAACTCGACGCGAAGCAGGCCTTCCCCTGGGTGTTGGACCAGGTGCTGCGAAGCGGAATCGTCGCTATCTCCAGTCCGTTGGACCTGCCGCCGGAGGCGGACCGCGACCGGGAGTCCTTTCAACGCTGGGGTGTCAGATCCGGCGTTGTGGTGCCGCTGTCTATAGGCGGCAAGGTCGTCGGTGCCCTGTCCTTCGCCCGCCTGAGGGGGGAAAGAGACTGGCCGGTTTATGTCATCGAGCGGTTCCTGAATGTCGCGCAGGTATTTGCCAATGCCCTGGTCCGCAAGCAGGCCGAGGAATCCGTAAAAGAGCGCCTGGAATTCGAGTCTCTGCTGGCCGATATATCGGCGCGCTTTATCAATTTACCCGTCGAACAGATAGACAACGAGATTGAAGATGCCCAAGGCCGCATATGTGAATGCATCGGGCTGGATTTTACTGCGCTGTGGCAATTGTCGAACGAGTCCCCGCGGAACTATGTGCTGACCCACAGCTATCGAGTCCTGGAGGGCCCGGCGCTTCCCGAGCGGATGACCGCCGACGAGTATTTCCCCTGGTGCTTGGAGCAAGTCGGGGCCGGAAAGGTAATTGCCGTTTCCACGGAGGAGTTGCCGGCAGAGGCAGGCCGCGATCAGGAAGTCTGGCGCCAGTACGGTATCAAGTCCTCTTTGGTTATCCCGCTGTCGTCAGGGGGAAAGCCGCCAATTGGTGCAGTGAGCTTCAACACTATGAAGGCGGAACGCACCTGGCCGGAAGCGTTCGCAAAACAGCTTCAGCTGGTCGCACAAATATTCGCCAATGCGCTCGCCCGAAAGTACGCCGACGCTGAGTTACGCAAAAGTGAAGCCCGCTTGAGTTTAGCGACAACTGCCGCGGGGGTGGGCTTATGGATCATTGAGATTGCTTCCGGCCGCGTTTGGGTCACACCCAAAACCCGGGAGCTGCTTCATTTTGCCCCGGAAGAAGCGCTGAACTATGAAACGTTCTTAAAGGCAATTCATCCGGAGGATCGTCAGCGGGTCGACCAGGAGGTGCAGCAGGTCCTCCACTCCGGCGAAAAACTCCAGAGCGAGTACCGGATCGTCCTTCCCGATGGAAGCACACGCTGGATCGCCGCCAGCGGGCAGCTCTATCCCAAATCAACCGGTGAACCGGGATCACTTATGGGCGTGTCGGTCGACATCAGCGAGCGCAAGGAGCAGCTGCAGGAAATCGTGGAACTGAAGCAACGGCTTGAAAACGAGAATCTTTACCTTCGCAAAGAACTCAGGACCGAAAATGGATTCGATAAAATCGTGGGCGATAGCAAGGTCCTCAATAGAGTGATCATGGCGGCTAAACAGGTCGCCACCACCGAAGCCACCGTGCTGATTCTCGGTGAAACCGGGGCCGGAAAGGGGTTGATGGCCAATGCCATCCATCAATTGAGCGCCCGCAGGGACCGGCCACTTATCACGGTAAACTGCTCGGCCTTGCCTCAAAATCTCATCGAAAGCGAGCTTTTCGGGCGTGAGAAAGGCGCTTTCACGGGCGCGCATGCCAGACAGGCAGGCCGTTTCGAGGTGGCCGACGGCGGGACGATCTTTCTCGATGAAATCGGCGAAATGCCCCTGGTACTCCAGTCGAAGCTCTTGCGGGTGCTTCAGGAGGGGGAGTTTGAAAGGCTCGGCAGCGCCAAGACGGTCAGGGTGGACGTCAGGGTGATCGCCGCCACCAGCCGCGATCTCAGGCAGGAGGTTTACACAAGGCGCTTTCGGGAGGACCTGTATTACCGGCTCAACGTTTTTCCCTTATCGCTCCCGCCCCTCCGGCAGCGGAGTGAGGATATTCTGCTGCTCGCCCAGCACTTCTTGAAAAAATACAGCCGCAAGATGCGCCGGCATATCGAGCGCATTCCGGAAACAACGATCAAGATGTTCCTGGATTACAGCTGGCCGGGCAATGTGAGGGAGCTGGAGCACGTAATCGAACGCGGTGTGATCCTCTCCACCGGGCGTTCTTTCAGATTGGCCGAACAGTTGAGTTCCTCCAAATCCGTCGGCGCGAACGAAAAACCCTTAAAGGATCTGGCGACCGCCGAACGCGAACACATCCTGCGGGTTATCCAAGAGACCGGTTGGCGAATCGACGGGCCGTCCGGGGCCGCCGCCATCCTTAAACTCCACCCGAGCACCCTCCGCTTCCGGATCAAGAAACTGGGCCTGCGACGACCGGTCTGAATTCCTTCCTACCTGCCGGCAAATCCTCAAAATGTTGAGGATTTGCAATATATTGAGATTAAAGCACCCGTTCTATCCCTTTCCCGCCCAGCTGTTAGTTACTAAAATAATCCGTAATTTCGAACTATTGTCTATTTTTCACAATTGCCCATTCATTGTGGCACGCTTTTTCCTTTATCTCAGGAGAAACCAAAAGATATTTCTGTTTTTGCAGACGAAAAAAATACGGCGGCTTTGCCCACGGGGCCGCATAATGGCGGGCAGTTCCGGTTCTCTTTTCCCTTCGACTGCGAGGTAAAGCGTTGAAAGCGACCCAAAAACTGCACGAAATCGGACAGAATCTCTGGCTCGACCACACACACGACCTTTTGAGCAGCGGCACATTTGAGAGCTACATCGAAGAGTTTTCGGTGACGGGTCTGACATCAAATCCAAACGTATTTGATTATGCCATCAAGAACAGCCCGGCCTACGATGCCTCGATCCGCAAAATACTGAAAGAGGACAAGCTGGGGGAAGAACTCTTTTATGAACTCGCGCTGGATGACCTCAGGCATGCGGCCGACCTTCTCAGGCCGATCTACGATCAAACCGACGGTGTGGACGGGTGGGTCTCGCTGGAGGTATCGCCCCTTTTGGCCCATGACACGGAATGCATCCTCGCTGCGGCCAAGGATCTTTATACCCGCCTGCGGCGTCCCAATCTTTTTATCAAGATTCCGGGCACCTATGAAGGACTACCTGCCGTGGAAGAAGCGATCTTTGCCGGTATACCGGTGAACGTGACCCTCCTGTTCTCACGCGAGCACTACCTGGCGGCGGCCGGGGCGTTCCTGCGCGGCATCGAGCGGCGCATTGCCGCCGGGCGCGAGCCAAACATCCACTCCGTCGCCTCGTTGTCTGTCAGCCGCTGGGACGCCGCGGTCATTGGCAGGGTGCCGGAGCCGCTGCGCAACAAACTGGGTGCCGCCGTCGCACAGCGCACCTACAAGGCCTACTGCGACCTGTTGAGCTCGCCGCGCTGGCAGCGCGCATGTAATGCCGGAGCCCGGCCGCAGCGCCTCCTGTGGGTCGGCACGGAAACCGTTGACCCCGGAACCTCCAACGTTTTTTACATCAGAGCCCTGGCAGTACCTTTTTCGATCATCACCCTGTCCGAGAGGACCTTGAAGGCACTAGCGGATTGTAATGACATCGGTATGTTGATGCCGGCGGACGGTGGCGACTGCGAGATCGTGCTCGGCTGCTTCGCCCAAGCCGGCATCGACGTCGATGCCCTGTCTACCGAACTCCAGCACGAAGACGCCGCGTCAGCAGTCAAATCCTGGATCGAACTGTTGTCGGGGATCGCCTCAAAGAGCGCCGCCATCGTGCAGGCCGAATGGTAATCAACCGCCGGGCGGCCCGCGCATCGGGAAGGTGCTGCGGGTCGCCGGAAGGATGGGAAGTATAATTGACAACTGAGCAGGAGGAGAACCAAATGTCGAAGGAAAAAGTCAGGCAATTAACAGGGGTTATGGCTTCTATTTTTTCGCATATCGGCATCGTTTTGGCACTGTTTTTATTGATACTAGGCATGGGTCGTTGGACGGTTATCGCGTCCGAAAATGCGGATTCAATCATGTGTGACAACGGGGTGGTCCAAATCGGCGATTTCTCTCAAACCGTTCAGGAC
>JARFQH010000017.1 GCA_029287875.1 Desulfobacteraceae bacterium
GATGGAACATCTGCGGGAGTCGCTTTTTTCGCAGGTCAGTTTTGAAAAAAAATAACATATCTCCAAGGATGAAGATTTTATAAATTAGTTCTGGGAAATTAGCGTACTTTTTATAACCGGGCTCGATGACAATTAATATCGGATGGATACAGACCGCAAAATAGAACTTTTTACAGAAACACGCCAATTGTACGACCAGTATGTCGCTTTATTCGATGAGGAAAACAAGCGCTTGTCCCAAGGGAACTCAAAACCGAGCCGCGAATATGCGACGCAGAACGAAGCGCTGCTGGACGGTATCGCCCTACGGCTCAACGGCATCATCGCCATTGTTCAAAAGGGCCGCGAAGAGAAAATTCTCTCGGCCGGCTTGATCAGTTCGCGGGTATTGAATATGACCCTGTTCACGGCGATACTCACCGTGGTGGTCGGTACGCTGATATCATTTTTCAGCACCCGCCGAATCAACCGTTCGATTGTGTTGCTTCAGAAAAAAACTAAGGAAATTGCCAAGGGAAATTATGTGCAGTTCCCCGAGATGAAGGGTCCGCCTGAAATCAAGAACCTGGCCGACGATTTCAATGCGATGAGCGTAAAGCTCAAACAGCTCGATGAGATGAAAATAGATTTTATCAACCACTTGTCACACGAACTTCGGACCCCGCTGACCGCCATACGGGAAGCCTCTGAAATGCTGATCGAGGGCACCTACGCCAACGCACCGGAAAAAAAACAGCAACTGTTGATCATAACCCGGGAGGAGTGTGAGCGACTGATCCGATCCGTCAACCGGATTCTCGATTTTTCCCGCATGGAAGCTCACATGATGGAGTATCGCTATCAGAAAGCCAACTTGACGCTGTTGCTGCAACAATCGGTACTGAAGCTGACACCGATTGCGCAGAACAAGCGAATTCAGCTTGAACTGAAGCCGCTGCCCGAATTACCGTTGATTATGATGGACGAGGAGCGCATCAGTCAGGTGATGGATAATCTGATCGGCAATGCGCTGAAATTTACACCGGAAAACGGCCACGTCCGCATCATGGCGGCGCCCTACAACCACTCAAAAAAGGCTGTTTGCGTGGCTGTTTCCGATACCGGCATCGGTATTGCCGCCGAGTCGCTGAAAATCATCTTCGAAAAATTCTCCAGGGTCGAAACCAACGGACACAAGGCCGCCGGTTCCGGCCTGGGGTTGACCATCGCCAAACACATCATCTCAGATCACGGGGGTGAAATATGGGCCAAAAGTGCGCCGGGAAGCGGCAGTACCTTCTATTTCGCATTGCCGGCTGCCTGATATTAACCTGCCTGTTGGCCGGCTGCCTGTATCCGCCGGAGCGCTGGAAAACGGAGGAACACCTCGCGACGGCCAACTATTATCTGGGCAGAGGAAATTTCAGCGCCTCGCTGAGAGAGAGCCGGACCGTACTGAATCTCTATCCCCAGCTTTTGGGAGACCGGGCCCTGTTTCAGATCGGCCTCATATACAGTCATCCCGAAAATCCAGAACATGATTTCACAAAAGCCCGCGAGGCTTTCGGGGCCCTCGTGAACCGGTATCCTGAAAGCCCGCTCAAGCCTCAGGCCGAAATGTGGATTATGGTCTTGCGGAACCTGCAGGACATGGAGAGTGTGTTGAGCGCTAAAAATCAGGAATTGGCCCGGTCCAGGGACCAACTCAGAGATCAGCTTAAAAAAGTGAAAAAGCTTCAGGTGCAGAAACAGAAAATCAGCGAGACCAAAGAAGATCATTACGAAAAGGCCATCGAAGCCAAGGATCAACAGATCAAAGAGTTGGAGGAAAACAAGGATCGACAGATCAAAGAGTTGGAGGAAAACATCGACCAACTCAAGGAAGTGGATATTAAAATCGAGGAAAAAAAACGCGAAGTCACTCCTTGAATCCAAATAAGCAGTCAAAGAGGAACTCATGAACAATATCCTGGTGGTCGATGATGACCGCAATATTCTGAATGTGATCCAGATGCGACTCGAGGCCGAAAGCTATCGCGTTTTCAAGGCGCTCAATTCGAATCAGGCCCTTACTTTTCTGGGGGACAACGACATCGACCTCGCGTTGGTCGATTTGAGATTAAAAGACGAAGACGGCATTACGCTGATGGATGATATTCATCGCGCCAACCCGGATCTGCCTATCATTATTCTGACCGCTCACGGCAGTATCAACAGTGCCGTGGAAGCCATGAAGCGTGGCGCTGCCAACTACCTGACCAAGCCGTTCAACTATCAGGAGCTTTTGTTGCAGATTCAGAATTGCCTGGAGAAAAGCGAGTTGTCCAAAGAGGTCAACACGCTGCGAAATATCTGCGCTGTTCAGTTCGGTTTCAAAAACATCATCGGCAGAAGCGAGGGCATGAAACGGGTCCTGGAGCAGGTCGCCCAAGCCGCCGAGACCGATTCGAACGTTCACATCGAAGGAGAGAGCGGAACCGGAAAAGAGCTGATCGCCAAGTCACTGCATCTTTCCGGCCCCAGAAAAAAAGGTCCTTTCGTTGCCATCAATTGCGCAGCAATTCCGGAAACCCTTTTAGAGAGTGAGTTGTTCGGTTATAAAAAAGGGGCCTTCAGTGGAGCCGTGAGCGACAAGAAAGGTCTCTTCGTCCAGGCCCACAACGGCAGTTTCTTCTTGGATGAAATCTCTGAAATGCCGCTGAGCATGCAAAGCAAGCTGCTGCGTGTGCTGGAAGAACGCGAATTCTTTCCGGTCGGCGGTCATCAGACCATCAAGGTCGACACGCGGATCATCACGGCGTCCAACAAGAACCTCGAGCAGGAAGTCGAAAACAAAAATTTCCGTGAAGACCTGTATTACCGTATTCACGTGATTCGGATCCAGCTGCCGCCCCTGCGGGATAGAAGAGATGACATTCCGCTTCTGGCAAAACATTTTCTCAAAAAATATGCTTCCGAGATGAAAAAGGAGATCACCGGTTTTTCATCCGCCGCTCTGCAGAAACTTCTCCGTCACCACTGGCCGGGCAATGTCCGTGAACTCGAGAACACAATCGAAAGTGCCGTCGCCATGGGAGCCGGCAATGAGATCGGTGCTGATTTGATCCTGCAAAAATGCGAAGCCGACAATGAATGCATCAAACCGCTCAAAGAGGCCAAAGACGACTTTATGAAAAACTACCTGCTGCAACTGGTCGAATTCACGCAGGGCAACGTCAGCCAGGCCGCCAAACTCGCCGGCAAATACCGCGCCGATCTTTATGAACTGATGAAAAGATACAAACTGGATCCGTCCAACTTCAGGGAATAATCTGATTCCATGAAAACGGTTGATATGCGGCATTATCTGCGCGGTGTTGTCGACAGTTGCGTCAACGCCTTCAAAGAAACAGTTATACTGCTGCACGAACGCCTGACCTCGGAACGAGCGTCAATCAGATGAGGCAGCGCTGTTGATTTACCAGTGTCTGGCCGCATACCGATCAGGTACAATCGTCAGCATGTCCTCAGGATGATTCCAAGGGGCAGGGATTCGCCGAACATGGCCATCTGATCATTGCGGGCCGGGGGTGTGATCTCCATAATGCGGCGCTTCAAATCCTCTGTCAGTTCATTGACCGCCATCCAGTCAAGCACCCGATTTCGCATCTCTTCGTCGAGATCCCGCGCCCTGTCGCCGGTTTTGCGGGCGATCTGTGAAATGGTCCGGCCGGCTATCGTCGGATTCGACCAGGAATAGTCGATCAGCTGGTCGATCCAGCGGGCGGCTTCATCCGGCGGGATGGTGCGATCTGCCGGACCGTACAATAGTTCACGGGCAGCCAGTCGGGAAAGCGCCCAGAGGTGCTGAGATTTGGGCTTTCTGGGCGATATTTCAGTGAGCAGTTGACGTCCCAGGCGGACCTTGTCTTTACTGTAGAGTTTTTCCAAGTTGGCGGCGGTCATCCAGATTTCCAGCCGTTCCTGGGGGGTAACTCTCTTGGAGGCGGCTTTTTTTTCGAAAAACACCGCCGAGAGGTCTTGGAAGAACTGGCGTTGCTGTCCCGGCGTCAGTCCGGCGGCAACTCTGCGCCACATGATCCACCATTCCAGCCGCACCCGGGGGTTTTTGCCGTGCACCGGCCCGTTCTGGTACAGTTTCCAGAGCCGTTGCAGGCGCTGTTTGTCCAGGCTCTCGCCAATGCCCGGTCGCAAGCAGAACCCGAGCAGGTTCATCCAAGCGCTTTCAAAATCAGGTCCCTTGTTGCGAGGCGGCGTCAAGTCCAGCAGATCGTCGGCCAGGCTGCGGATGAACCCCAACGGCCATTCGTCTCGGGGTAGATCGACAATCCGGCTCAGTTTTTTGGCGAGTTTTTCCGCTTCGGATTTGTCATCACCGCTCAGGACCCGGTTAAGGAGATCTCGGGCGGTTTTGACGACCGCCAGTTCTAAAATCTGGGCATCGTCAGCCGCCTCGGGTGTCGCGGTTTCGCGCAGCTGAAATTGAAGCTTCCAGCGATGCTCGCTGATGCGTGAACGGCACCAGAGTGCCAGGGTCCCGACTTCGGTGTACTCGGCCTCGATTTTGACCGGGATGGCCTTCTGAGCCCCTTTTTTCCCATACTGCACGACTGTCTGAAGCGGTGGCAGGGCCGTGAAGGAGTCATCGACGCGAACCAGGTCGCCGCTGCGGTCGCCGCTGCGGTAACTCGAGCTGAAGATATCGAAGCTGACCGGCTGGTTGGTCAAAACGTCAAAGGCCTTGTCCTCCAGGGGGATGGTGCTGCCTTCGTCGAGGCCGCGTTCGACGATGCACATGACCTCGCGGTCATGGGGTTTTGGTTGACCCCGATCGTGTCGTGTCACCCCGAGGTAGTAAGCCCTTGGGCTGCCGCTGCCGACGCGCACACCCGCACCGATTTTGACCAGGCCGTAATAGGCCGCGCCGAAGGCCACCGCCAAATCGAGGTCCGGGTTTTCCAGTACCTTCGGGAGTTCCGAATCCTGGATCGCAGTCCAGTTTTGCAATGCCATCCGGAACCGCGCTTGAATTCCCGCCGGTTTGAGCGAGCCGCCGTTGTAGAGGACCAAATCGGGAGCGGCTGAAGATCGCTGCAGAATTTTCGAGACGTCATTTCGATGGCGATCCAGAAACCACTTCATGTGCCGCGTAATGGCGGGTTCCTTCTCGTAGGGCAGACCGAATTCCGTAATGCCCTTGCGTTCGGATGCGGATTGCCGGACATCTTCGGTGTCGGTTGGGAAAAAGCCTTCCAGAACGAGTTTCGCGACCACGACCTTGTCCAGGTCCACCCGCTGTGTTCCGGCAATCAGGCGACTGCCTTCTCCCATCAGCGTGACCTTGATAGTTGCGGCCGTACCACTCAGAAGAGCTTCCTTCGCCTGACGGCATTGGTGGCACAGGGCTTTCCAACGATCCGTGCTCATGGAACGGCGCGCTCCGGTGAGCTGCGCCTCGACCTGCCTGGCCAGGGCCAGATCGATGTTGTCGCCGCCCAGGATCAGGTGGTCTCCAACGGCAATCCGTTCGAAACGGGGGCTTCCTTCGACGTCCCGCAGGACAATCAGGGTGAAATCAGTGGTACCGCCGCCCACATCGCAGACCAGGATCAACTCGCCGGGTTTAACGTACTGGCGCCAGTTGTTTTCATGGCGCATGAGCCAGCTGTAAAAAGCCGCCAGGGGTTCTTCGAGCAAAACGACGGTATCGATGCCGGCTGCTTTAGCCGCTTCCAGGGTCAGCTCCCGGGCAACTTCGTCGAAAGATGCCGGCACGGTGACGACGACGAATTGGTTCTCGAGATGCAGACTCTCATCTGGGCCCCAGGCGCTATTCCATGCCAGACGGATGTGATTCAAATAGGCGGCAGTGGCCATCACCGGAGAGATTTTGGGAATTTCAGCGGCCGCACCCCACGGCAGGATGCGGGCGCGACGGTCGACGTTGGAATGGCAAAGCCAGCTTTTGGCCGAAGACACCAGCCGGTCCGGCACCAGTGCTCCCTGATCCCTGGCATAGGTGCCGACAAGGGTGGTTTCCTGATTCTCCCAGAGCCTGACGACGGCATCCTCGGGAATATCGTATTCGCCGGGTATGTAAAGAAAGGAAGGCAGAAGCGATAGGCGGTTCACTTGGCCGGGTCCGGTGAGCTGAGGGACCTTAAAAATCCGGATCCCTTTGTCCGCCGTTTTTTTTGCTTGCAAATCCACATAAGCTGCGGCACAGTTGGTCGTCCCCAGATCGATGCCGATGATGAACCGCCGATCCTCCACGTCGCTTGTCATGCTTTTTCCCGCACGTTGAATTCGAGTTTCCAGCGGCTGCCGTCCTGCCGCGAGACACACCAGAGCTCCAGGGTGCCGATTTCAGTCAATTTGACTTGGATCGAAACCGGGATGACACTGCCGTAGGTGCCGTCAAGAGTGGTTTCGATGGTGGTGATCGGCTCGATGTCGCTTTCCCAGTCTTCAATCAGGGAGCCTTCGGTGTCGTCCGTGCGAACCGAGGAACCGAGGAAGTCGAATTTTGCCGGTTCACCGACGATGAGATTGAACTCCCTTTCGGTCAGTTCGGTGGACGATCCCTCTTCCATGCCGAAGGGCGCCACACAAAGGGCCTTGAGCGGGGTCGGCATTCCCGGTACAGCTGGCAGGGAGGCGGCCACCCCGATGTAATAGGCCTTGTTGAGCCCGCTGCGTATCCGGACGCCTCTGCCCCTGCGGGCCAGGCCGTAATAAGCGGCACCGGTGGCGACGGCCAGGTCCAGATTTGAAGATTCCAGCACCCGCAGTTCGGCATTGCTTTGCCAGGAGGCCAGCACTTCTGTTACTTGTCTTTGAAGCAGCGGGGCTTTCATCACGCCGCCGTTGAACAAAACGGCCGTAGGCAGTTCACGTGGGCGATCGTCTTGGCGACTGAGGAATTGGGCCAGATGCCGGGTTACGGCCGGATCGGCTTCATAGGCCAGACCGGTTTCCTGAATACCGGTCCGCGGCCCTGTCTGGGGGCGGCTCTCGGGCTCGCAAAACGGGAAGAAGCCTTCCACGATGACCTGTTCGACGACATCTCGGCTCAATTCCGTTTTCAGCGTGCCGCCGATCAGGCTGCTGCCGCGGCCAAGCACGGAAATTGGAACGACGGCGGCGTCGGAAGACGCCAGGATTTTCTCCTTTGCACTTCGGCAGGTGTGCCAAAGCGCCCGCATTTGCCAGGAGTCCAACTTTTGGCCTGCCGCGGCCATCTGCTTTGCGACGGCATACGCCAGGGCCAGGTCCATGTTGTCTCCGCCAATCAAGATATGATTGCCGACGGCGATTCGCTCCAGTTCGAGATTGCCTGAAACATCGGAAACCCGGATCAGGCTGAAGTCGCTCGTACCGCCGCCCAAGTCGCAAACCAGCACCAGATCACCGGGCCTGACGGCCTCTCGCCAGCTGTCGCCGGAGGCCACGATCCAGGCATAGAAAGCCGCTTGCGGCTCTTCCAGCAGGGTGATGTCGGGCAACTGGGCCATGGCGGCGGCTTTGACGGTCAACTCGCGTGCCACGGCGTCGAACGAGGCCGGCACCGTCAGAAAAATTTCCTGTCGTTCCAGTATCAGGTTCGCGTCGTCACGGGCGATCGTGTGGTTCCAGGCCCGGCGAATGTGATCCAGAATAGCGGCCGAGGCCTCTACGGGCGAGAGCTTGGGGACTTCCGCCGGAGATCCCCAAGGCAGAATTGCCTGGTTGCGGTCTACCATCGCTTGGCACAACCAGGATTTGGACGAACTGATCAACCGCTGTGGGAGTTCAGCGCCCCGATTGCGGGCCAGTTCGCCGACAATTTGCTTGACATCGCCGTGCCACGGCAATTCGAGAGCATCCGAGGCGATGTCCTTTTCTCCCGGCATATAGATGAAAGACGGCAACATCTCGCGTCCGGCAACCGCACCGGGGCCGATCAACTGAGAAATTTCAAGAATGTGAATGTCGGGGGCCTCCCGGGCCTCCGATTCAGCCTCCGTGTAAGCCAGAATGCTGTTGGTTGTTCCCAGGTCGATGCCGACGATGAACTTCGCGTCACTCATTTTCAATTCTCACTTTTGATGATGTCATGTGTGTCAAAACATAGAGGGTTTCGTAAACGGTTCAAGATCGAAGTGTCCACATGTTGCCGCAGGCGGCTCGCTGTTCTTGCGCCGCAGATGCGACGAAATGAAGCGCAACGCCGACGCTGGGCTATTTACGAAATCGTCAAATTTCCACTTCCGCCGGTGCAATGATCTCTGCATTTTGCCGACCTGAAAGCTTTGGCAGCTTTACCTTGCCGACCTGCCATCCCTTATGACGGATAATGCCGCTAAACGGAGGTTCGCCGACGACCTTTCCGGTCAGCTTGATGGCGCCCGGGTCGAAATCAGCCTCGACAGTTATACGCTCTCCTTCAGTCTGAGCCATTATCGGTCTGGGATCGAGATACTCCCGCACGATTTGAAGACAGCTGGCATGGATCGCACGCACGGCTGAACCGATTTGGGAATCCTCATACTGGTCGAGGTCTTCGGATAGAAAGTCCATCAACCGTCCTTCCCGCTGCATCATCGAAAAGAGGTGCAGAAACAGACGGCGTTCGGCGATATCCCCCTTTTCTATTTCCGGCCCTTTGGCGGCGATGTCGGCCTTTTTTTCACTGGTCGGTTTGAGCCGGCGAACGCGCGATCGGACAATGAGCCAGGTCAAAAGCCCGACTATGAGCGCAAAAAACAGCAGAGCAGGAAACACCGTGTACCAAAATCGAGGGGCATAAAACAGAACGAGATTCCAGGCTTGGGCGCCGGACGCTTCATTTGCGGAGGCGTGCAGGATCGGACGCATTTCTGCGACTAATTTCGCCGTGCCGAAGTAGAGCAATACGCTGAATACGCCTGCAATTAAAAGACTGAAGAAAAAAATGGGAAACGCGACTCTGTTCGACACCCGATTTACGCTGTACATTGGCTGTATTCCCCCTGGTTGACCGAACCATTCTATCGGTTGGCGCAGGTGATGCGCCGCCTTTAATTAATCCCTTAAACCGTCAGCTATGATGATGGTCCAAGCTATGCTATGCGGGTAGGTAAGTGAGCATAAACCGCCCGCTTCGCTCGAGACGCAAAGATCGCAGAGAAAATATTATTTTTCCTTTGCCGTTGACCCCAGTACCATCCAACAGAGCTACGGGGCAGGGAGGACGGCAAAGGAAAAACTTTCAGCTTCGATAGACAAACAAGCCACTTATGAGGGTATCTTATTGACTCAAGTTACCTTGAAATCTTTGGCCCTTGGCGACTCTTTCGGATATGATCTAAAAATTTAAAAACTAATAACGTTGAACCGTTGACGCAAGATCTCAGGCAATATTTTTAAAATCGTATCCCTCCATATCGCGGCTTGTTCTGAAATAGGACCTATGGTTTACACTCGTGGCCGACTTTTGGCAACTCAAGTGCTGCATTCAACGCCTCGGTGAAACGCCGGAATTTTCACTTGACCGTTCGAACTGCACAGGCGTGCGGCTTGTTGAAACGGCCAATAGACACCGTCAGAGACGTGCCTTAATTTTTCGGATGACGGATTAATGACCGACGTAATCTTGCAAAATTATTTCTGACTGCTACCCTTAGGGCTCGCTCAAAAATAATTTACCATTTTGGACGCCGATGAATCCCGTCCGGCTGCCGGTGCAGAATCTCGGAATATCCTGATATTACTGCGATTACACGCCTTGCCGGCCGGTCGCCTCAACGCCCAACATCACCAACTTATTTTTTCGCAAGCCCTGAACCGAGCAGAACTCATCGTGGCCGGCATAACGTTTACAAACGGCAACATTGTCACCCTTGACCAATCGTTTCCTGAAGCGGATACGGTGGTCATCCGACAAGACCGTATCGCTTATGTGGGGTGCGCGCAAGGTGCGGCACCACATCAAGACCCCGGTACAGAAATAATCGACCTGGACGGCAAAACGCTGATACCGGGATTCAACGACAATCACTTGCACGCCATTTACATGGGTGATTATTTTTCGCGACCCAACCTTTCAGGACTCAATCAAGTACAGATCATCAATAAACTGCTGGCAGTAGATAAAACGCTTGATAAGGGCCAAACGCTGTATGCCTTTGGTTGGGATTACCCGTCTTGTACCGATCCCCACCGTAAAATACTGGACCGTGAATTCCCGGACCGACCGGTTGCTCTTTTTCAATATTCGGGTCATGCCGTCTGGGTCAATACGGTGATTTTGAAAAAACTGAAAGTGACCGCTGATACGCCGGATCCACCAGGCGGCAAAATCGAAAAAGACAGCGCCGGAGAACCGACCGGGATACTGAAGGACAAAGCCGCATATCCGGTTCATTACAAGCGTTTCATTCAGATGAACCTGCGACCCAAACTGCGCACCAGGCTGATTGATACCGCCCTGGCCCTTTTTCGAGAAAACGGAATGACATCGGTTCAGGATAACACCTGGTCACCTCCTACCGTCAGTCATTTCCAGCGGTTGAAAAGAAAAGGGGTCTTGACGGCGAGAATTTCCTGTTGGTCCCGCGGCGAGCACGCATGGTCCAGAATATGGCTGGAACACAAGCGCTATGACCCTTACTGGGTCAGAAAAGGGCCCCGCAAATTTTTTATCGACGGAACGTTCTCCACGCGCACGGCCATGCTCGAGTCACCCTACCGGGGCGAACCGGAAAACTTCGGTTTGCCGTCCGTATCACCTAAAAGGCTCTATCACGAGATTCGAAAAGGCATTCAACAGCAGCGTCAGCTCGCCCTTCACGCCATCGGAGACAGGGCCATTCGACAATTTCTCGATACACTCGAAGAATTTAAAGAGGCTAAAAACCGCGTCCGGGCGTTGCGTTTTCGATTGGAACACGCGCAATTAATTGCACCCCGGGACTTGGAGCGACTGGCAGATTGGGGCATTTTGCTGGCCGTCCAGCCATCGGCGTTGATCAACCTGAAAAAAGACCAGGGATTGCTTGGTGAAGAAAGAGCCGAGAGAGCTTACGCTTTTAAATCAATCCTTGAAGCGGGTATTCCGCTTTCATTCGGTTCGGATGTCCCGGGAGAATCGCAGTTCAAGCCGTTGGAGCTGATACAGTTGGCCGTAAACCGCCAAACCGGCGAAAAAATTACCCCCTATGAAGCCCTTGAGGCCTACACCAAAGGCTCTGCCTACGCGGAGTTCATGGAATCCGAGAAGGGAACGCTGACCCCGGGGAAATTGGCCGATTGTGTGGTTTTATCCGAAGATCCGACCCATTGCCCGCCGAACCGCATCCGAGACATCCGCGTGGAGATGACCATTACGGGCGGAAAAATAGTTTATAACAACGGCGAGTCATGAAGGTCTGCCCATTTGGGGCCGAAGCAAATTGACCCAATGTCTGCATCCGGCCGATAATTGACTTCAGCAGTGCCTGTAGGCATTTTCATGATATACTTTTACCCTATGGGATGAAAACAATAAGGGGAAAGAGGGGACCTTTTATGGAAGAAGAAAAGACTGAAATTGAACAGTTGCGGGAAGAAATTGAATCGTTAAAACAAAAACTATTTATACATACTGCGGTTGTCGTGGCTCTTTGCGCATTTCACGACACAACAATTGAGGAACTCATGAGTAGTCTGGCCCAAGACAGGTATCACCCAAGCACATATAAAATGTACAAAGACTTGGCGAAGCACCACGGCATTGACTTCGATGAATTTTTCGATACGATAGAAGAATTAAACCCCTGGTGGCCCTTTAAAGACGTCCAACAAAAAAAAACAGAAGAGGGTGAGTAGGAACGAGTGCATCAAAGCGGCATGGCCGCTGAATGTCTCTCGGCAGCTTGGACACGTTAACCCCTTTAGGGTCACGGTAAGAAATAATTCCACACAATTGCGCCGGATTATGGTTTGTCTACAAGGCGCATCCACCTGCGCATATCGGGATACGTCTGGGTGGATGTAACGCAGTAGACGGGCCACAAGACAAGCAAGAGGTGGAATTATTTTTTGCCGGGGCCCTTATCACCTTGAAAGTTTATTCGCATATCCTGCAACCGACGAACCCCGAAGCGACACAAAAATTGGAAAAGTTGATTATTGGTTACAACTTGGTGACAAACGAGGAAACCGGGGAGACGGCAAGCGATTTAACTGTTTGATATCATTGGTGCCCCCGGCAAGAATCGAACTTGCGGCACATGGATTAGGAATCCATTGCTCTATCCACTGAGCTACGGGGGCAAGGATAATTAATTCAGGCGGCTGCGTGAGTGGTATTTTGTTTAAATTGACGGACTGTGCCCG
>JARFQH010000194.1 GCA_029287875.1 Desulfobacteraceae bacterium
ACCCCACAGTCACTCGCGGCGCAAAGTGCACTAGCGGGGTTGCCTCGCCGGGACCACCAGCAGGCGGGGGATCAGTACCTCTCTGGGCTGCTCCAGTATAAAGCGGACGCAGCGGGCCACATCTTCAGGCTCTAGCATCCCCTGGGCCGGGTCGAACTTCTGTTCCGCTGCCCAGTGGTCGAAGAGGTGGGTGCTCGTCCGGCCCGGCTCGACCACGGCCACCTTCACCCCGCTTCCTGCTAGCTCCATTCTCAGCGCGTCGGTCAAAGCTTCCACGGCGAACTTGGTGCCATTGTAGACGCCCAGGTGGGGGAAGGTCTTGAGGCCCGCCAGGCTCGAGGTGTTAATCAGGGAGCCACTTCCCTTCGGTTTCATATATCGCAGCGCCACATAGCACATACGCACAACCGACTCGAAGTTGAGCCGGACCATTGAGCAAAGCGCCTCGAGGTCGGCCTCTTCAATGCTGCCGATGTTCATTACCCCGGCGTTGTTGAAAACGGCATCGAGCCGTCCGAATTTTTCTAGGGCGGTGTCGACGAGCCTTTATGGCAGGGCCGGGTCGATCATGTCACCAGCGACCACCGCCGCACCGGACAGCTCTTCTGCCAGGTGATCAAGCTTTTCCTTGTTTCGGGCCGTGAGTAGGCACTTCATCCCTGCTTCAGTCAGCAGTTTGGCGGCGGCCTTTCCGATTCCGCTGTTGGTCCCAGTAATGAGAATGACTTTTCCTTCCAAATCCATTTTGCACCTCCAAGTGATGATTCCAAATCCGTTACTATGCGGTGTACGGTGGGATAGGTGAGAAAACCGCCAGTACCGATTCGTCAATGCACGGTAGCACATACCAGCTTCACCCGACAGCCTTCGGCCGTGGGGAATCCTGAGCTTACTGAAATATCTCAGTAAACAGGAATCACAAGAATGTTAAAATACTAACAGCTTATCTGGAACAATGGCCTAAAATGACTATCTACCATCTAAGCCAATTGCCTGCATCCACAATAAGTTTTCAAAATTCCGTCAAACAGTGAACATACCATACATTTAATAGAATTGTTGGGATTGTAAAGCCCTCACCTTGACACCTAACAAATTATAACGCCATATCACTTTTGATCAGCTTCCCTTCGTTTGAGGTTAGGATTTGATCAGTCGACCAAACAGAAAACCGGGATTCTCTTACTCCTGGTTTTGTTTGTTTAGATGTAATATTGGAAATAAAGAATGCAGTTTTTATGGCCTTAATTTCTGGATGCTAATAGCAGAAGATTACACATTCCTGAATTCCAGGATTATAATCAAATTGTATTTGTAGATGAAATCTAAAATAAACTGAAAGATTCGATTTTACGGGTAGCCGATATACACAGTTCTGCAATTATTTGGATTTCGGAATACACAATGCATACTAAGAGTTGGTACTGAACAGATTCTTACAAAGACTAATCTCTATATAATAATGACCAAATTTTTAGAGTGATTTGAAAGAACCTACAATCGATTGACCTTCACACCTGTACTTTCAAGATAGGATCACAATAAAATTAACAATCAGTGGGGTAAAGATAGCAAATATCCCACGGTCAGTGTAATGCAAAACCCTCTGTCATTAAATACAGTTTCACTTTCTGAAATTTACAAGGGTTATAAATTGCCGATCTAAAGGTTTTGACATTTACCGACTCACTGGTATTGTTAATACTGGTGCGGCGCTCGAATCCGATGAAGCAGCAATACTGATGGACCATAGTATCCGTAACGTCTGGTAGAACAACTTTGTGCGTATATCGATATCATCGATATAAAACCAGAAATCACGATACCTTACAGCTACTGCCGTTCCCTCTGGTTTACCCTTTGACGAATGAATCCGGAGGTCTTTCCCAATCAAACCCATTTCCGGATATTCAATTGTTACCCCTGCAATTTTATGCTCTTGAGGTACCTCTATTGCTGCTCTTAGGATCTGAATCAGGTCGCCTGTTGACCGCGTTGATATGGCTATGCCATCCAAACTTCGACTTTTGACCGCAAAGTAAACAGGGAAGACGATATCTTCCGATTCTTCCGTGGGCATTGGCAGGCCGAGTAAAGTAAGATACTCGCGCACCTGTTCTGAATATGTGGGAGCATAGCCGGTGATCAAGATATCGAAAGCGACTTCTTTTTTTGGATCTGCCACCCAATTGACAACACCCGCTGAAAACAATTCCCGATTAAGTTCAACAAAACGATGGAATCCACGATCAGGCTCAGTCGAGGGTTCATCAAGAAAGGCCGGATTTTTCATGTCGTTGATTCTTTTTACGAAAACGATCAAAGGCAATGTACTGTATGGCCCGGTACGCATGACTAATAATAAAAAATCAAGTGAGATGGGTTTGAGTAATTACCGGAAATACATATCACCCTGAACAGGTGCATAGGTAATGGTGGGGTTCTCTTCATAGGTCAAAAGACCACTGAAAGGAACAAGGTTGCCGGCATAATTCGCACTGGGGCCAAATCCGATATCGATACCGGCTCTCGCTCCAAAACGGACATTTGCTGCAACACCACTGACCTTAAGGAGAGAGAATGTTTCTCCGTAGCGACCCTTAACAATCGACAGCAACATCTGCTCGTCCTCAGTTTTGTTTATGGTTTCATTGTAGTCCACCCTTCCGTGACTAAGAGTACGTGGTCCCACCCCAGCGCAGCCTGAAAATGTATACATAACCAATAAGAGGGTTGACAGAATCAAAACCCACCGATCCTTGTAGCGATAGTTTTTCATTTTTATCACCTCCATAAATGAGATAATAGAACGCTAATCAGAATTTATTATCACTTCCGCGCAGGTGGACACTCAGAGAATGGTGGGCTTTCGGGTTATTACGAATTCGCCATTATTGATTGACCAGCCTATCCAATTAAGGTTTTACTCGGCTATTCATGGACAGGGCTTTGTAACTCCAATTGTCCAATACTTTGGATCTCGCAGGGATGCTTCTCATGCGCCCCGAGGTGTACAAACGGAGCCAGCAATCCGAACGGACCGATCACAAGACCGCTAAGTGCCCGAGCGCCTGTTTTTAACAAGGCGAATTTGTCCGGTCTCACCTTGGAGTCCAAAATGGTACCGCTGACCCGCAACTTTGTAGAAAACTCCAGCAGACTTGGATGTTTTGGTTTCGGAACGAGTAAAAAATCAACTTGTTCCGTGCCCAGATTGATCTCGCCTAAACCGACCAGGATGCCGGCCCGGGTGTCGAACACAAAGGCCTGACTGGCGGCAACTCCGGACTTGATGTCGAATTGGACGACGGCACATTTGATCTGATCAATACTTTTGGGTCGTCCCCAAAAATGAACGACCTTTTGGGTAAGATTCAGGGAGATCAGATCGAGATATTCGGTCAGGAACCCTTCACCCATCACCGCACCGATTGCGCCATCCAGGCTGGCCATGACGATGCCGGTCATGATCGCCGCCATCAGGCGCACCATGGCGATGCCTACCAGATCGGCAACGTAAATCTGGGCCCCGAACAGCTGGAGCTGAATGGCGCCGATAAAGGCCAGGATCAATCCCACCAGAAAACAGATCAGGCTGACGATCGGCAGCGCCTGGCCCCCGCAGGCTTCCATCACCAACCACAGGTCGCTGCGCCGATACTGGGCCTTGCCGCGCAGTAAATTCAGAAAGGCAATTACCGTATCGTCGATAAACGCCAGCATATCGCCCGTCGCCCTGAAGAAATCGACGGTTTAGTTGCCCACGTGAGTCAGAAACGACACCTTCCCCTCGGCCTTGCGGGCGTCTTTTTTCGCCGGAACTGCCGCGGCCAGTGCCAGAAGTTTCCTGGCCCCTTGCGGCAGGCCGCTCTCCTCAATGGTGATCTTTTTCTGCGCGCCACGCTTCGCTTTCAAGCTGTTTTTGAAGCTTCCCCGGTCCCTTGCATGGTAAAGCGCGTCGATGTCGTGGGAAAAGCGAAGGTGAAGGTCAGTCACATAATCGAAAAAATCGGCGAAAACGTCGCCTTCGGTAATTTGCCTTTGTGAAATGAATCGTTGAAGGTCTTCGAGCATAACCGCCTCCTGAAAGCGGTCTGGAAGGTAAGTCCGGGGAAGACGGTCCAGGAAAACCGTTTTTCGGGAGCTACCCTATCCCCGGAAGTGGATTTTGGTCAACGTTTGGTCAACACTTTGCAATTTTACCCATGGTTTTCAAGCTTGTTTCGTTTTCTTTCGTCTTGTTTGGCATTCCCTTGTAAACCGTTGTAAACCGCTGATCTTTTATATGCTTTTTTGTTTCTTCTTAGTGCTTCTTGCTTCACCCTGATCAATCCGGGTGAATTGTGCAGGTACATGAGCGGAGAGGTGCGCCCGGCTGCGATGAAAACGGCTTCAAGGTTGTCGAAGAGGACCGGGCGGTCGGGCCACGTAAACCGTTTTTTGTGTTCGCGATACGCTTCCCATTGCCGACGCAGGGCGGGCCGTTCCCGAAACACCCCATTTTCTGCCCGATCACACAAAAACATGGCACACACGATCGGTTTGAGACGCCACAGACAGCCGTTACGTCCGAGATAGACGCACTTCAAGCCGTTATCATCTTGTCGCAGCGTTTCTGCCAGGCGATCGATTTCCTGCGGCGTGGACAACAACACGTTGATCACCCCATCGGCGAAAAACGTCACGATGCCCTCACGGCTGCAGCAGGCACTCAACCGGCTCTGGTAGCAGGCCTGATTGCAAACAGATCCGAAGTGAGTCTGCAGAAAATCGTCGACCGACTGCCGGAACCGGAGGTATTCGTCGAGAGAGACCACCAGTCCGGCTTTTTCATCGTCGCCGAGACCAGCCACATATCGCCGGACCATGACCAAGGCGTCGTATTGTTCTTGGTTATAGGAACTCATTGCCCGCGGGGTGTCTTTAGAGTTTGAATCTCACTTTTTTGCAGTGTTTCGGACTGGGCCTTTTTTTCTTGGTCGAGGCTCGTGGCATCAGCCGATGTCTTAAGCACGCGCGGCGTCAGAAAAACCAGCAGGTTGGTTTTCTGACGCGACTGCGTTTGATACTTGAAGAGCCGGCCCAAAAGCGGAATATCCCCCAGTAGCGGCACTTTGTTTTCCGAACGCGCGGAGCTATTTTCGATCAGTCCGCCGATCACAACCGTTCCGCTGTCTTTGATGAGTACACTGGTATCGATGGTCCGCACGAGAGTGGTCGGTTTGAAGTCCGTGGTCGACTCCAGCAGCGAAACCTCCAGCCCGATATTCAGGCGCACCGTCTCGTTATCGCTGATCTGTGGCGTTACCTTTAAAATCGTTCCGACGTCGCGGTACTCAAACGAAAGGTAGTTCTGATCGAACGAGGAGGACGTGCGGGTTTGAAAAGGGATATTTTTGCCGACGTTGATTTTGGCTTCTTCCTGGTCGGTTATCAGAATCTGCGGGGTGGAAAGGATGTTGACGTCTCTTTCTTCTTTGACGGCCTGGACCAGCGCCGTCAAGTTGTTGAACTGAACCCCGGCAATATCGATGGCCTCCGTGAAGACCCCGACGGCGAAACCGTTTGGAAAAGTGCCGTTTACAAACCCCGGCAGGGCAGAATCCTGGGGCGCTTGAACAAAACCGCCACCGACCGCGGCTGGCTTGTTGCCGATCTGGGTTTCGCCGACCGCCGTCCATTCGACGCCAATGCGAAGATCGTCTTGAGCGTTAACTTCCATGATCAGAACTTCGACATGTACCATCGCGCGCGGACCATCGAGCCGAGCGATAACGTTTTCCAGCGTTTGGAGTTCTTCTTCGCTCTCGGCGGACAGGATCAAACTGTTGGTGGCGGCATCGGCGTAAATCCCGGTTGTGGCCGCAAGAATCGGACGGGCGCCCTTGACCGGTTGGGCGGCGCTGCCTTTGGCGGGCATATCCTGCAGGACCTTGGCCAGCTCTTCGGCTTTGGCGTTTTTGAGGTAGTAAACCCGGAGTTTGCCTTTTTCGCGCAGGACTTGACCGTCCAGAAGGTGAATGAGGTCTTTGATTCGGGCAATCTCGGCCTTGGGGGCGATGACTACGAGACTGTTGGTTCTCTCGTCGGCGACAAAAGTGGCCGTGGCCGTCTTAGTCGGTCGGCCCCTTTTCGATGGCGCCAGCGACGGGAACAGGGTGGTCAGCAACTCGGCCAGTTTGCCGCCATTCGCATACTCCAGCGGAAAAACCCTCAGTTCACGTCTGTTATCGGCAATATCGACTTCGCGTACTATTTTCATCAGCCGTCGGATGGAGGCGGCGGTATCGGTGACGATCAGTTGATTGGCGTCTGCTATGGCGCCGATGACGGCATTTCGAGAGACCAGCGGGGTCAAGAGGCGTTTCAATTCATCGGCATCGGCATAGGTCAGCGGGATAATCCGGGTCACCAACTCGTCACCCGATGTCTTTTGCCCCTGCACCGGTCCGGTGTCGATGTTCATGGTTCGGGCTTCGGCCGAGGGCACGATCTTGAACACCTGACCGGCTGCAACCGCACTGAAGCCGTGGATCTGCAGAACCGATTCAAAGACCCGGTACATGTCCGAGACCGGAATTCGGCTCGGCGCAATCACCGTGACATTTCCTCGAACCCTCCGGTCGACAATGAAATTTTTACCGGTCAACTCGCTGACGAATTGGATAAAAACAGTGATGTCTACATCGTTTAAGTTAAGTGTGACCATCCTCTCCGGTTCAGGTGCACCAGGGCTCTCACCGGCCGCGGACACCGGCGGAACCGCTGTCGGCGTCAATAGCAGACAGAGCAGTAAAAATGGAGTCGACCATTTCATGGCTTTGAGAATGGGTTTATTTGATGGTATATTCTATGGTTCGTGGTCGGCCGCCGCGTTTGATGTCCACGGTAACGTTTTCGGCTGACTTCAAACCTTCGTAGAAACCCAGCGCATCGTCTACTGTAGAGATGGCGCGTCCGTTGACGCCGGTAATGATATCCCCGTTTCGCAGCCCCATGCGCATAAAGATGGAATTGGGTCGAATCCGGGAAAACATCATTCCGTCCGGTTGACCCTGGGTGAAATGGGGCCGGATATTGACCTGGTTCATCAGCTGCGCGACATCCTGAACCGCACTGTCGATCTGATTGCGCCGCAACGTGATTTTTTGCGTCCGAACCGGTGGTTGGCCCACGCTCCGCCCCGGAACGGGACGGCCGGCAATGGCTCTTCCTGCGGTCGAACCGGGTCCGGCGGCCTTTTCAATCTCCAGAACTTCATCTTTGCCTTCAACGCGCAGGATGATCTTTTCTCTCAGAATCATCTTGACCGTGGCTTCTTGAATCGTGTCTCCGATCCGAAAGAGATTTTGCTCCCTTTTCCCGGCTTCTTCAATGACGGCATACGCTTCTTCGGGTGGTCCCGTTACAGTTCCCCATAGCTTGAGCTTAAGGCTCGTCTGCTCCAGTTCATCGATGTCGACACTCTTGGAGGCCACCTCAACCGTCGCCTTGGTATCAAAAAGGTTGCGTTCGACGATCGGGTTGTAATTGGCCAACGGGCGCTGGTTTTCCATTTCCGGTGGCGTGGGCGCCGCTTGTGATTCGACGCTTTGGGGCACTTGAACCAAATGGGCGGATGTCACCATGAAAAAGGTGTTCACGCCAAAATAAACGATCGCCCCGATAAGTATCAGGTTCAGCAGGGTAAAAAGATGTTTGTACATGTCATTGACCGATTTGAGTGTGTAAGGCGGTACGAACGACCTCTTAGCGTTTCCAAAGAAATTTTTTAACTCCGCGCTCCGGCGAATGGCACCTATCTTGTGGCCAGCTGCAGGTCACCAAGTGGACCGCTGATCCGGATCGGAATTCCCCCTCCGGCCTTCAGCCCGGCCAGAATGGAGCCGGAAACCTGAAATCCGGAATTTTCGAGAAATTGCTTCTGCGGCATGACGGTTCCGTTCATATTCACGATGCTGTGCATGAGATCCGTGTTCAAGGAAGCCGATCCAGCAAGATTGCCTTCGATCTGGTCGCCGGTCAGCGCCACGCGCGTGATTTCCAAGAGTCGATTCCGAAGAACAGCGTCGGCATGGACTTTATCGAAACGAACGCGGTCAAGCGTGAATAAAGGGGTCCCCAACGTGACAGCCATGTTATTGATATCCAGGTTTATGTCCAAGGCCTCCGGTTTACCGCTGGCGGCGACATAGGCAAACTTGCCGTCCAGTATGCCTTCGATATGATTGGCGGACAGCCGTTTTAAAAACGGGATGTCGCTCAGTTTCAGTCCGGCGACCACGGCATCGATCGTCACCTGCCCGCTGTCGTCGATTTCAGCCGTTCCGGTGATGGTCCCTTCGTAGGTCTTCATCCTGAAGGAATACAGTTTTCTGTCGCTTAATAGTGTCTTCAGATGCGGCACGATTGCCAAATCGTTTGCAAACAGCAGGGGGTCATTATCATGATCCACTTGAACCCGCTGAAGCCGCACGCCGGGAGGTAACATCAGGCCGGCTTTTGCGACGGTTACCCGCAACGCAGGATTGACACGACCGATCTGCATGACGATGAAGGTCTTCAGCCGTTCGGTCGGAAACAGGTAATAAACAAAAAAAATCGCTAAAGCAACCGCGTAAACACTGTACAGAAACCACTTTTTTTTATCCATGGCAGGCAAAAGGTCGCACGGATTCAAACGGGTTGTGGGTCACGCGCAGCGGGTTGGAAGATCAAGTATCGCTCGCTTGGGATTTTTTACCGAAGCCATGACCCATTTTGTTCTTTAAATGTATTAATTTATCATTCCCGGTTATTTTAGGCAAGCCGGATCAGAGCGTGCGGCGCTTATTTCCATTTTCCGCCTCTTCGATCCGGCACCACCGATCCGGGTTCTGCAGCGATGTCCGGAAGACGGGTGCGAGTCGGAGGACCGCCGCGTATCTTTATTTTTGAATGTTGACCGTCAGCCTGTTTTGTGTTTATTTAGAATGTTTATGAATGTGTCGATATTAAATCTCGTGACAGGATGGCCCGGAAGCGCACGGCACCTGCACGCAGTGGTTAAGCGGTGCGGGCCGTTTGATTTTTTCCCGGATTCTCCCGCCGCAGGCGTTTTCCTCGGCGACAACCTCCGTCCGCCCACCAATTTTGACGCCTCTTCAATCGACGGCCGACAGTCGCCGTAACATCAGCATGATGAAACGATCCCCGATCGCCGTGGTTGGAATGGCCGGAATTTTTCCCGGCGCTCCCGACCTGCCGACATACTGGCGCAACATCGTCGCCAAATTTGACGCCAACCGCAAAGTTCCCCCGAACCGGTGGGTCGCTGGTGCCGAACGCATGGTCACCCGAACCCCGACTCCGGACAGAGCCTTTCACCGGCGCGGCTGTTTCGTCGATCCCGTCGCTTGCGACCCGACCGGATTCGATCTTCCGCCGCATCTTTTGAAAGACCTCGATCCGATGGTGCACATGGTCTTGTCCGTCGGCCGGACAGCGGTTTCAGGCCCGAGGCCGATCAGATTCAACCGCAAGCGGGCCGGTGTTGTCTTGGCGGCGATCGCCCTTCCGACCGACGGAGCCTCCGCTCTCAGCCGGGATCTCATAAGAGGCCTGATCGAGCAGCAGCTCTTCGGTTCCGCCACCTACCGCTCTCCATCCGAAACCCAGCAGTTGGCTTCTCGGGTAACGGCACTGCCGGCGACGATGTTGGCTCGAGGCCTGGGACTCGGCGGCGGCGCTTTCACGCTCGATGCGGCTTGCGCCTCGTCGCTTTATGCCGTCAAACTGGCCTGCGACGAACTCGCGGCTCGAAGAGCCGACGCCATGCTGGCCGGCGGCGTGTCGCGACCCGACTGTCTCTACACCCAGGTCGGTTTCAGCCAGCTGCGGGCCCTGTCGGCTTCTGGCCGCTGCGCCCCCTTCGACCGCAGTGCCGACGGCTTGGTGGTCGGAGAAGGCGCCGGAATTCTCGTTCTCAAGCGGCTTGAGGATGCCCTCGCAGACAACGACCGGATATACGGTTTGATTCGCGGCATCGGCCTGTCGAACGACATGCGCGGCAACCTTTTGGCCCCGGACAGTGAGGGCCAATTGCGCGCCATGCGAACCGCGTATGCGTCGGTCGGATGGTCGCCGGACGCGGTGGATTTGATCGAGTGCCACGGGGCGGGAACCCCGGTGGGTGACGCCACCGAACTCCGCAGTCTGCGGACCCTCTGGGAGTCTGTCGACGGACCCGCCGGCCGCTGCGCCATCGGTTCGGTAAAGTCGATGATCGGCCACTTGCTGACCGCCGCCGGAGCGGCCGGCATGATAAAGACCCTGCTGGCCCTTGGCGAAAAAATCTTACCGCCGTCGCTCAATTTCGAACACCCGCCCGATGACAGTCCCCTGATCTCTAGTCCTTTCCGGGTACAAACGTCGGCCGAACCCTGGCCTGACCGCACCGACGGAAGTCCACGCCGCGCCGCGGTCAGCGCCTTCGGTTTCGGTGGCATCAACGGTCACGTGCTGCTGGAAGAGTGGTCGCCGCGTCGACCGGCCGCTGCCCGAAACCGGCTCAAAACGCCGACCGGTCTCGATGATAGCCGGCGCGTATCCTCTGCGGCCGTTCGCGAAACAACCGAGCCGGTGGCCGTGGTCGGCATGTCGGTCGCCTTCGGCCCGATCACCTCCCTGCGTGAATTTCAGGAAACCGTTTTCAAGGGCCGCAGCATCATTGCGGACCGTCCTCCTGATCGCTGGAAGGGGTGCGACGGCATGCTCGAGCACAGTGGCGTGCGGCTGCCCCGCAAGGGCGGTTTCATGCGCCGCCTGCCGATCGGCATCTCCGAATTTCGCATCCCGCCCAACGAGATTCCCGACATTCTGCCTCAACACCTGCTGATGTTGAAGGTGGCGGCCGCGGCCAGGGCCGCGGCCGGTCTGACGGCAAAATCCGAACGACCGCGGATGGGCGTCGTCATCGGACTCGATTTCGATTATGAAGCCACCAATTTTCATCCCCGCTGGTCGCTGTTCGATCAGGTGCGACGGTGGCGGATGCAATATTTTCCGGACCTCGATGACAAAACGATTGAGGCCTGGTGCACTGCCCTCCAGGAAATCACGGCGCCACCCTTGACCGCGAGCCGCACCTTGGGCGCTCTGGGCGGAATCGTCGCCAGCCGGGTCGCGCGAGAATTTCGCTGCGGCGGACCGAGTTTCAGCGTTTCGGCAGAGGCTGCCAGCGGCAACCGGGCCCTCGAAATCGGTGTTCGCTTTTTACAGCAGCAGGAGGCCGATGCCGTGTTGGTAGGTGGCGTCGACCTCGCCGCCGACATCCGGCAGATCCTTGCCGGCAGCAATGCCGGTGAATTTTCCCAAAACGGTGTCATCCGTCCTTTCGACCGCGGTGCGGACGGAACCCTGCCGGGGGAAGGCGCAGCGGCAGTGGTCCTCAAAAGGCTCGACCAGGCTGTCGCCGAAAAGGATCGCATCTACGCCGTTGTCACCGGTATCGGCAATGCCGGCGGCCGTCCCGGCGATGCTGCCGAAACCGAAACCTACGCGCAAGCCCTGAGAAAGGCCCTGCAGGAAGCCGATCTTTCCGCTTCGCGGATCGACTTCGTTGAAACCCTCGGCTGCGGCATTCCGGCCCGGGACCGTTCGGAAATCCGGGCGCTGCAGGCCGTGTTTTCAGATCGCACCAGCCCCTGTGCCCTCGGCGCCACCCTTCCCATCATCGGTCACACCGGTGCGGCCGCCGGCCTGGCGTCGATCGTCAAGACGGCCCTGTGTCTCTACCAGAAGGTCATTCCACCGCTGACCAACTATCGTGAGCCCGCGGAAGACATCTTGGGGCGTGGCGTATTCCACGTTCCGAGAGCCTCGCAATACTGGCTCCGCGACCGCGGTGCCGGACCGCGACGGGCATGTGCCGGCCTTGCGACCGGCGACGGCAACAGTTGTGCGGTTGTCCTCGAAGAAGTATCGCCCCGCCTGGTCTCCGGGGACCCCATCTTTTCGAGTGAAAGACGGTTTCCCCTGGGACCCGCGCCGTGCAGCCTGTTCGTTATCGAGGGGCGCGATCGGGAATCGCTCATGCAGGCACTCGAGCGGCTCGCGCGCCACGCCGGTCGTTATGACGGCCGGCACGAGTCGCTCGACACGGTTGCCCGCAGCTGGTACCACCGGTATCCGCCCGACCGGTCAAAACCATTGGCTGTGGCCGTGCTGGCGGAAAACATTGCCTCCCTGACACACTGGACGGCCGAAGCACGCGAGGCCGTGGCAACCGGAACCGCACACCGCTTCGGCGCCGACGGCGGGCTGTGTTACACTCCGGCCCCTGCCGGCAGCGGTGAACTCGCGTTTGTTTACCCGGGATACGGCAGCCATTACATCGGCATGGGCCGCGAGGTCGGCCTCCACTGGCCGGAGGTTCTGCGCCAAATGGACGCCGAGACCGCGCGCCTTAAATCCCAGTGTCGTCCCGAGGTTTTCATGCCGCAGCGGGCCTCCTGGGAACCGGGGTGGGAAGACGATGCCGGCAATCGGATTGATGCCGACCCGCTCAACCCTATATTTGGCCAGGTGACCTTCGGGGGCATGATGACCGAACTGATGCATCGCTTCAAGGTGACGCCGCAGGCCGTTATCGGTTACAGCCTCGGAGAGTCGACCGCCCTCTTTGCCATGAAGGTTTGGCCTGACCGCGACCGGATGCTCGATCGCATGCTGCGCAGCGACCTGTTTAAAACCGAGCTGGCCGGTCCCTGTCTGTCCCTGCACCGGGCTTGGGGACTGAGACCGGAAGATGTCTTCGAATGGCGGGTGTCCGTCTTGAACCGCCCGGCCGAAACGGTTGAAACGGCCCTGCGGAATTTTTCGCAGGTCCGCCTGCTGATCGTAAATACACCGGAAGAGTGCGTCGTGGGCGGCAACCGGGAACAGGTGGACACTCTCATCGGGCAACTCGGCTGTCAGGCCGTCGATCTGAAAAACAGCCTCACGGTCCATTGCGATGCCATGGCACCGGTGGCCGAGGCGTACAAGTCCCTGCATGATTTTCCGACCACCCCGGTAGCGGGTGTCCGCTTCTACAGCTGTGCCGCCGGCCGGGCTTACGCGCCGACCAGGAAAAGCACCGCCGCCGCCATCCTCGACCAGGCCCTTAATGGTTTCGACTTTCCCCAAACCGTCGAACAGGCTTACCGCGACGGCGTGCGAGTGTTTCTGGAACTGGGTCCCGGTGCGACCTGCAGTCGGATGATCGGCCGTATTTTAGACGGTCGACCCCACCTGGCCCTTTCAGCAGACACACGCGGCACGGGTGGCGTCGGTGAGGTACTGAAATGTCTGGGGACCCTGGCTGCCAACAGGGTGCCGGTCGATTTGGAAAACCTTTATCCGACCGCGGTCCTACCGTTGACGCTCGCATCGGACGCCAAGCCGTCCACGAGTGAGATCATCCAGATCCCCGTCGGCGGTCGCGTGCCAACCTTTGTCGGCCCTCCAAATAACGACGGCGTCCAGGCAGCACCGCCCGCAACTGAAGACACACCGACGGCGGCGGCGGTTGACGTGCCGCCGCGCGCGACGGTTTCGGTAGCACGGGCACGGGCTCCCGGTCGTCAGCCGAAACCCCGCATACCGGATGATTCCGATTCGACGTCGCATTGGCCGATGGCCGGCATCGATGAGCCGGTTCACCCGTTTCAAAGGAGACCGGTTTTAGCGAAACCCTCAGCCCCTCAAAGTCATCGGATCGAAGCCTTCAACGTCAGCGCGGCCGCTACCGCCGCGGCCCACAACCGGTTCCTCGATTTTTCAAACGAGCTCAGCCAGGCTTACGAAGAAAACGCTGCCAGTCAGATCCGTTTATTGGAAGCCCTGATCCAAGACGACACCAACAGACGCAGGTCCCGGCCGGACCCGCCCGCCGGCACCCGATCCGATTCGATTGCCTTTACCCGTGACCAGTGTCTGGAATTCGCCACCGGCAGGGTCGCGAACGTCCTGGGCCCCGATTTTGCCGCCGTCGACACCTACCCTACCCGGGTCCGGCTGCCGGGCAAACCGCTGATGCTGGTGGATCGCATCGTTTCCATTGAAGGGCAACCGCGCAGCCTCACCGCAGGCCGTCTGGTCACCGAACACGACGTGCGGCCGAACGCCTGGTACCTCGACGGCGACCGGGCCCCGGTGTGCATTGCCGTCGAAGCCGGGCAGGCCGATCTCTTCCTGTGCGCCTATTTGGGCATCGACCTGGCCGTAAAGGGCCGGCGGGTCTACCGGTTGCTCGATGCGGGCGTGATCTTCCATCGGGATTTGCCGCTTCCCGGTGAAACCATCCGTTATCGGATCGAAATCGAAAAATTCATCCGCCAGGGAGAGACCTGGCTGTTCTTCTTCGGTTTCGAGGGCACGATCGACAACCAGCCCTTGATCAGCATGACCGGTGGCTGTGCCGGCTTCTTCACGCCGGAGGAAATCGAAAATTCGGGCGGTATCGTCCGCACGGCCGAAGACCGCACACCGCAAAGCGGACGGCTGGACCCCCGATGGACCGAACTCGTCCCGCAAGCGACGGAAAGTTTCGACGATGCGGCGCTCGAAGCCCTGCGGGCCGGCGACCTCGGTGCCGCTTTCGGACCGGATTTCGAAGGCGTGTTCCTGAAGCCCGCCCTGAGGCTGCCGGGCGGCCGGATGAAATTGATCGACCGGGTTCAACGACTCGAGCCCCGCGGCGGCCGCTTTGCTCTCGGATCGATTCGGGCCGAAGCCGACATCCATCCCGATGACTGGTTCCTGACCTGCCATTTCGTGGATGACATGACCATGCCGGGCACCCTGATGTACGAGTGCTGTGCGCACGTGCTGCGGGTGTTTCTCCAGCGCCTGGGCTGGGTAACGGACCGGCCCGGCGTGCACTATGCACCGGTGGCGGGGATCAAAAGCGTCCTGCAGTGTCGGGGACCGGTGACACCGCAAACCCGGCGGGTGAACTACGAAGTGGACATAAAAGAGATCGGCTACGGCCCTGAGCCGTATGCTATCGCCGATGCACACATGGTCGCCGACGGACGCACCATCGTGCGGTTTACGGACCTGTCGCTGCGCATGGCGGGTCTGAAGCGTGAATCAATTGAAGCGCTCTGGAGCAAAAAACGGCACAACGCAGCCGTGCCGGAGAATCACCGGTCGCCGCCGGTGGTGTTCGACCGCCGGCAATTGTTGATCTTCGCCACCGGCAACCCTTCCGAAGCCTTCGGTAAGCCATACGAGGAATTCGACACCAACCGGTTTCTGGCCCGGCTGCCCGCACCACCTTACGCTTTTATCGACCGGGTCGTCAAAGTCGAGCCGCAGGCCTGGGAGCTCAAGCCCGGCGGCTGGGTGGAAGCCGAGGTCGACATCGATCCCGCGGACTGGTATTTCAGAGCCAACCGCTCGGACCGCACGCCGTATTGCGTGCTGCTCGAAATCGCGCTGCAGGCCTGCGGCTGGTTGGCCGCTTACGCCGGGTCGGCGCTTCACAGCCAAAAGGACCTGCACTTCAGAAATCTGGATGGACAGGCCATTCTGCATCAGGACGTTCATTGCGTGCCTCAGACGCTGAGGGTCCGCTGCCGGATGACAAAGGTATCGGTTTCCGGCGACATCATCATCGAGGCATTTGAATTCAAGGTTCTGCGCCGTACGGACCTGGTTTACGAGGGCACCACCGTCTTTGGTTTCTTCACGGCGGAGGCCCTGGCCGACCAGAAAGGCATCCAGAGGCTCAACGAGGAAACAACCGTGACCGCGCCGGTCGAACGCACGCTGTTTGAGTCGGTAACGCTCAGCGACGAAGCCCCGTTGACGCCCGAGGACCCGCACTTCTCCAAAGTGACGGATCTGGCCCTACCGGCCAAGGCCCTGCGGATGATCGACCGCATAGAGGCCTATCAACCGCACGGCGGAGCCCGGGGACTCGGCTGGCTGCTGGCCTCCAAACGCATCGATCCGCTGGAGTGGTTCTTCAAGGCCCACTTCCACCAGGACCCAGTCTGCCCCGGATCCCTGGGTATCGAGTCGCTATTGCAGCTCTTGAAATATGCCGCCATCCGCCGCTGGGGACATCTGGTCGCGGGCCACCGCTTCGAACATTCGGTTCATGAACCCCACACCTGGCAATACCGCGGGCAGATCGTGCCCCGCAACAAGCTGGTGGAAGTGGAAGCGGAAATAACGTCGGTCATCGATGAACCGTTTCCCGAACTCAAAGCCGAGGGTCTCCTCAAAGTCGACGGTCTCGTCATCTACCAAATGAAAAACTTCGG
>JARFQH010000249.1 GCA_029287875.1 Desulfobacteraceae bacterium
TGTTAGATAAATCATTCGCAATTATGATGCGATTTTGATAGATTGGTATTAATAATTCCTGGAAAACAGCACAGAAGGATGGAAAAATAACCGATGGAATCTGCAGCGCGAATCACCGGCACCGGATCGGCTTTTCCCGAAAGACGGATGACAAATGACGATATCGCTCAGGAACTGACCCGGTTCGGTCTGAAAACCGACAACCAATGGATCATAGACCGAACCGGCATCATTGAAAGAAGAATTTCCAATATTCAAAACCCGGCTGAAACCAACTCTTCTCTCGGGGCCCGGGCCGCCGAAATAGCCCTGGAAAGGGCCGGGCGTAAACCGGAAGATATCGATCAGATCATTTATGCAACCTGTTCTCCGGATACCCTGTTGCCCTCGACCGCCTGCTGGCTTCAAAAAAAAATCGGGGCCCGCCGGGCATGGGCCATGGACATCAATGCGGCCTGTTCGGGATTTATTTACGGGGTTGTTACCGCCGAGCAGTTCATTCTTTCCGGGTATTCGAGGACCATACTGGTTGTGGGAGCGGAAGTGTTGAGTCAACTGGTCAACTGGCATGATCGAACCATCTGTATTTTATTCGGCGACGGCGCCGGTGCGGCTGTGGTTGAACAGGTCCCGGCCGGATATAGTCAACGAATTCTATCCAGCTATTTATCTTCCGATGGAAACCTCAGCAACCTGCTTCACATACCAGCCGGCGGATCCAATCTTGAGGTCACCCCCGAACGGTATGCACAAAATCTGCATAAGATGCAGATGAACGGCCGGGAGCTTTTTAAGGTGGCGGTGCGGACGCTTTCGGAATGTGCACTGCGCACGCTGGAAAAATTACATATGCCGGCCATCAAACTCGACTGGTTTGTACCCCATCAGGCCAATCTGCGTATTATAGAAGCGGTTGCAAGCCGAGTTGGTCTGCCGATGGACAAAGTGATCATCAACCTGGATCGCTACGGCAACACCTCGGCCGCAACCATCCCGACAGCTTTGGATGAAGCGATCCGGGACGGTCGCATTCGGAAGGGACAGACGGTCCTGATGGATGCCTTCGGGTCCGGGCTCACCGCCGGAGCGCTGCTGTTTCGCTGGTAATTTTTACCCTAAACTACGGATGAATTCGCCCACCGCAGCCACCCCTTTTTCTTCCATGACTCGAATTGTTTGGGTACCGATGACGGCGATATCCGCTTTGCCTTTCAGAAAATCTATATCCGCCTTCTCTTTGACGCCGAACCCAAGGGCAAGGGGAAGGGATGTGCCCTCCCGGCATTGGGTTAGAAAGGTTGCCGTTTCTTCCGAAAAGTCCGTGTTTTCACCGGTGACCCCTTTTCTTGCTACGCAGTAGACAAATCCCTTCGCAAAAGAGCAGAGGTATTGCATGCGATCCATAGATGTCGTGGGTGAAAAGATGAGTATGGGAGCAAGTTGAGCTGCATACATGGCATCCAGGTACGCCCGGCCCTCTTCCGGCGGTAGATCGGGTATGATGGCGCCCCGGAGACCGCACGTCGACATCGCCGTTACAAAACTTTTCAGGCCGAATTTGAAAAGGACGTTATAGTAGCTCATGATCAGAAAAGGGATATCAAAGGCACGGGCCACCTTTTCGACGAATTTGAAACAGTCTTTTACGGTCACGCCACCCTTTAGGGCTCCCTGATTGGCACGAACGATAACCGGTCCATCAGCCGTCGGCTCGGAAAAAGGGATTTGCAACTCTATCAGATCGACGTCGGCCGTCACCATAGCCTCGATGGTTCTCAAGCTATCGTCAAAAGACGGATACCCCAAGACGATGTGGGTCATCAGCAGAATGTCCTTCTTCTCCAGTTTATTTCTAATATACGATTCAAGCACCATATTCCTCCGCTTTTTTCTGTATAAATTGGTTCCATTGCGGGTCGGAAAAGGCATCGGCTACCGTGAAAATGTCCTTATCGCCCCGCCCCGACAGGTTGATCAGGATAATATCATCTTTTCCCAAATCCTTAGTTTCCTTAAATACCTGGGCAAAGGCATGGGACGATTCCAGGGCCGGTATCAGGCCCTCTTTTTTCAGTGTCAGTGAGAAGGCATCCAGCACTTCCTGATCCGTTGTTGCTTCAAACCTAACTTTTTCCGCTGCCCGCAGAGCGGCGAGAATCGGAGAGACGCCGATATAATCCAAACCCGCTGCAACGCTGTGCGTCTCTTTCATCTGCCCGTCATCGTTTTGAAGAAAATATGTCTTGTACCCCTGGGCCACGCCAACAGAACCGTCTTTGGACGCCAGGCGTGACGCATGCCGACCCGTCTCCAGGCCTTTGCCCCCCGCCTCCACGCCAACCAGTTCCACCGGGTCATCCAAAAAACCGCTGAATATTCCCAAGGCGTTGGAACCGCCGCCCACACAGGCATAGACGCGCGTGGGAAGTCTCCCTTCCCGGTCCATTACTTGCCTGCGGGCTTCCCGGCCGATAATGGATTGAAAATAGGTGACCATTTCCGGAAAAGGGTGAGCGCCGCATGCGGTTCCAAGTACATAATGGGTATCATCCATGTTGGCTGCCCAGTCGCGAAAGGCTTCGTTAATGGCATCTTTTAATGTCCTTGAGCCGTCCCGAACAGGAATGACGCGGGCGCCAAGACGTTCCATCCAGAACACATTGGGCCTCTGTCTGGCAACATCCACTTCTCCCATATAAATGGTGCAATCAAAACCGAATTTAGCAGCCATGGTGGCGGTGGCGACACCATGCTGTCCGGCACCGGTTTCTGCGATAACCCGACCCTTTCCCATGCGTTTCACCAGGAGACCCTGACCCATGACATTGTTTATCTTGTGGGCCCCGGTATGGTTCAGGTCTTCCCGCTTGATATAGATCCGCGGCCCTGCAAAATACTTTGTCAGGTTTTCTGCAAATGTGAGGGGCGTGGGTCGGCAGGAATAGGTAGACATAAGGTCTTCATATTCTTGGCGGAAAGCGGGATTTGCCTTCGCCGCCTGGAATGCCATTACCAGTTGTTCGAAGGTGGAGACAAGGATCTCCGGAATATAGGCGCCCCCGAATTCCCCATAGTAGCGTCTTTCTATCATAAATTCATTCTCCTTAC
>JARFQH010000034.1 GCA_029287875.1 Desulfobacteraceae bacterium
TGTCCAATTCATAAATGTGGATTTTTTTCGCTGGGCAAGGCCGCATCCCGCCTTGCGGGATTTGCGGCGAGGCCTACTCTATGTACGCCGCAGCCGGAAACCCGTGGAGAACGCCGCCCAGCGGGAAAAAGACCATTTATGGACGGACACTATCTAACCTTCGCCGAAGGCTGTAAGAGCCGGTTCGGCAATTTGCGGATCGTCGTAACTCATGAAATCGCCGCTCCACTCGTGCGGGGCGTGCAGCGCCAGCCAGGCGATGGCGCGCGCCGGCACTTGCGGCGGTTCCAGACGACCGGCCGTCTGGAGATCTCTATAAAAAGCGGCCTGATCCGGCGGCATCTTTGCGGGCCCCTCGCTTCGCAGATGCTCCTGCATCCGGGTGTCCACCACGCCGGGTCGTACCGCGATCACTGTCAGATCGGGTTCCTCGGCTGCCAGGACCCGGCTGAACTGGTTCAGAGCCGCCTTGGCGGCACAATACGCGCTGGCTGCCGCGATGACGTGGTAGGCGGCGCCGCTGCTGACGTTGACAATGCGTCCGTTTCGGCCCCGCAGTTCAGGGATGGCGGCCATGCTCATATAGACCGGTCCGAGCAGATTGACCGCGACGTTGTAATGCCAGTCGGCCGGCCGGGAATCGGCTACCGTCGCCAGCGGTTCTACCGTACCGGCGTTGTTGACCAGGGCGTCAAGCCGGTAAAAGCGGGCGAGTGTTTTTTCCACCGCACTGCGGCAGAAATGGGGGTCCGATACATCGCCCGTGACGAAGAGGCAGTCCCCGCCGGATCTATCGATGGCCTCGGCCTCATGGCGCAGCTCTTTTTGCGAGCGTGCGATGAGGGTGACGGCGATCCCGGCTCCCGCCAGCCAGTGGGCGGCAGCCGCACCGACACCCCGGGAAGCACCGGTGACGATGACTACAGGTTTGGATTTCATCGCGTAATCTATCGGATTTTTATTTCCGCCGAGAAGTTCTGACTGTTAAGTACCGCCTTAAGTGAGCGTTTCAGATATAAATGACAGGCTATTTGGCAACGTCTGGTTCGGACCGCAGGTACGTCATCTCACGGTTCGGCGAGGTATCCAGCATGTTTTTCACATACGCCAAAGCGATGAGTGACTGTCGCTCATTTTTTTTTAAACCGTCCAAATATTTCTGATTTTCAAACAGGGCTTTTAGCTGATCGTCGGAGAACCGTCTTTCGAGCCGGCATTTTTTCTCGATCTCCTTCAGATACCCTTCGATGAATTTACGCTGCTCTTCATTCGAAAGGCTCTTGATGTTGGCAAAGTCCCGGCTCACGGCGGTCACATCGCCGAGACGCGGGTTTTCGAGAACCATTTTGAAATTTTTTGCAAAGCGTTCCAGACCTCTGAAGATATGCGGCGGACGTGCCAGGTTGATGCCGGCCCAGCCGGCGCGCATCCATTTGAAGACGCCGAAGCGCACTGTTGGAAGTGCGGCGTCGGTCTCGATGTAGAAAGAGACCGAATACGAATCGTACATGTAGGACTTGACCCAGCCGAGCCCGGCATAGCTCACACCGGCTTGACCGGTGTAGAGGTAGTCCCAGTTGTCGTCGGCCCCGATAATCACTCCCTTTTTACCGACATCGGAGACGCCTTTTTGCTTCGACAGACTGATGAGAACAGGGCGGCCCTCGTGTTTCATCAGAATCAGGGTTCGGTAGAGATCATATTCGAAGTATGCCCCCGAGTGCTGGTCGGGTGAATTGACGATATGTTCGACGCCCGTAATGAATTGCGGTGCGTTCAGGAGCGGCAGAATTTCCCAGAGTTTTGGAAACGAGTGCTCCGGCGTGTCGATATCGCTCCAGTGTGACAGGCGGATGGACGCGGGCATGGTGACGACAGTCGGAATATCCGGGTTGTAGGTCATTTGCAGGATTTGGGACAGAGAGCGGTGGATGTCGAATTCGTGATAAGCGGAGGGGGCACCGTTGAGCGTGCCGGCATGGTAGAGCACGTGCGGGTCCTTCGCGCCGGTCACAAACCTCAGGAGGGCCGAGATCCTATCAAGCTGAAACGTTTCGTTGCCGGCCGCGTCGGATCCCACAAAGGAGAGCAGATAGCTCACTTCTTCGCGCAGCGACGCGTCGACTTCCAGTTCGGTACCGCTATCCGTAGCGTAGCCACAGACCGGCAGAAGCAGCAGTAAGAACACCGCCAGCCGGCAAAAAGGGTGTTTTCGAGTATATAAAGCCTTCATGGGAAAGGCAGCCGTTGGGTCCATTCCGAAATTTTTCCTTTTTGGGTCACGGGACTGGATATTTTTTGATTGGAACGCCGGCACGGGGAGTACCATTATACAGGGGTTTCGGCCGGCGGAACGGTGTCGACAGCTTTCAATATGGTTTCGGCTTCAGACTCGGAAACATCGGTCCAGTTTTCATAGGCATCGGCTACGGCGAACCGGGGGGCGGACCGGATGTTCGGGCAGTAAAGCGCATGAACCTGCCGGGCGATCTTTTCAACGGCAGCGGCGTGTCCGGTCGGCACGGCAACTATCATTCGCCCTACACCACAGCGGGCCAACGCTTCTATGGCCACTTGCATGGTATACCCGGAAGCCAGGCCATCGTCAACCACAATGACGGTTTTAGCGGAAAGCTCAGACATCGGCTTCCCGCCGCGCAGCCGTCTTACCCTCTCGGTAACCTTGATTCGGGTCTTGTCGATCCCGGCTTGGACCTGGTCCCGGCTGAGGCCGGATCGGACGATCAGGGCCTCGTTCAGCAGCAGGGACCCATCGAAAGCCACGGCACCATAACCGGCCTCGGTGTTCCATGGCAGGGTGATCTTGCTCACCACCGCCACATCGAGGCTAAGTCCCAGGGCCCGGGCGACGACCGCCGCCACTGGAATACCGCCGGCCGGAATGCCCAGCACAACGGCATCCGATTCTTTGATCATATCGGTTATACACCGTCCGGCGTGAGTCCGGTCTAAAAACACGGATTGGCATTCCCGCAAGCGGGGCAGGTAATATATGTTGTTTTCATTACAGGTGGTCATTGCGCCCTGACATCAATTTATGTGCCGTGAGTCGGACATGGCAGCCGGTTGAATGCGGCGGCCGGAAAAATCCAGTGAAAACCGTCAAGCATCCTTAAACGGTTCATTTTTTGCGAGGTCGTGAAAATCGGACAAAAAGGTGGAGACGTGTAGGGTGGGCACCTCCGCCCGGATTAACGGTTTCGAAAGACTGCTGGAACTCGCCGCCAACGGACCCTAAACCCGCACCAGTCCCGTCTTCAAATAATAAGTTTGGATGCATCCTGAGGGTTGTGCCTTACAAGCAGCATCGGCATAGGGTCCGGTCTAAGACCCCTTAAGCGACTCAAACAGTCAGCCGCTTTTCGCAACCGTTCATCCGGGCTCCGGCGCGTCATTTTCATGTACCGTGGCGGCCCGAAGGGCTATGAGCGTTTAACCTAAACTGATCGGTTCCAGGATTATGGTTCAAGCTTCAAAGGTTACAAACAATGGATTCGGCATACACTATTGGTTAAGATCCGGAATATCCGACATAACCCATTGGGTGAAACGTTTCTATAAACACCATGAAACTAGAATTATAAAAATATTAGCTATTTAAGGGCTTTTCAACCCAGAACGTTAAACCTCAAGCTGTGTTTAGCACATAGTTGCGGCTGATGACCAATTAATTAAGAACAAGGTATGGTAAGGACGGGTCTCAATAAAGTCAACCGCACAATAGCAGCCGTTTATAGCCATATCTGCTTGCGGGGCGGGTCGTTTACGCAAACCGCCCCATGTGGTAAGCACCCAAAGATTCTTTTTCTTAGGAGTGCGTCATGCATGAATTCAACAAAGGAAAAAGGTCCGGACAACCAGGCCGTCGCCTGATCGGCGTTATACTATCCGCAACGATCTGCCGCATCCTCTTGAACGTCGCCCGACGCTTCGCTTATCCTTTCGCACCGGTGCTAAGCCGGGGTCTGGGCGTCCCTTTGGCCGCTGTGACGTCGATGATCGCCGTCAACCAGGCCACTGGTGTTCTGGGTATGCTGTTCGGGCCTCTGGCGGATCGTTTCGGCTACCGTTTGATGATGATGACCGCCATGGGACTGCTGGTGGCTGGCATGCTGGCGGCCGGCCTGGCCCCGCATTACGGCGTTGTGCTGGTCTGCCTGTTTCTGGCCGGACTGGGCAAGAACATCTTCGACCCCGCGATTCAGGCCTATGCGGGTGAAAACATCTCTTTCGAACGCCGGGGCCTGGTCATCGGTGTGTTGGAATTCAGCTGGGCCGGCAGCACCTTGATCGGGATGCCGCTGATCGGCCTGTTAATCGACCGCTACGGGTGGCGTTCGCCATTTTTCGCCTTGGCCGCGGCCGGCCTGCTTGGGCTCCTGGCCCTGTTGCTGACGGTGGGTCGGGAGGCGGGCGTTCGCCGCCTTCATTCGCCCGGCGCGAGCATGTGGCAAGCCTGGCGCCGGATCGCGCGGCACCGGGAAGCACAGGGAGCCCTGGGCTTCGTTTTTTTCGTGAGCGTGGCCAACGACAACCTGTTCGTGGTCTACGGTGCCTGGCTCGAACAGTCGTTCCGGCTGAGTGTGGTGGGGCTTGGTCTGGGGACCGGACTGATCGGTGTGGCAGAACTCCTGGGCGAATTGATGACGGCCACCCTGGCGGATCGAATCGGGTTGAAGCTCGCCGTGGCGGGCGGTCTTTTCATTTCGATGTTGACCTATCTGATTTTGCCGCTAGTCGGCCGACATTTTTCACTGGCCTTGGCCGGACTCTTTGTCGTCTTCCTGGTCTTCGAGTTTACCATGGTCTGCTTTCTGTCACTGGCCACCGAACTCATGCCGTCGCAGCGGGCCACCATGATGTCCACCGTTCTGGCAGCGGCCGGACTCGGCCGGGTGCTGGGGGCGTTGATCGGGGGACCAGTGTGGATGGCGGGTGGAATAGCGGGAACCGCAATTGCTTCAGCGCTGTTCAGCGGACTCGGCTTGGCCGCCCTGTTTTATGGGCTCAGAGGCTGGCAGCCTGGGTAAATTTAGGCGAACACCGGAACCCTTTTCCGCGACGGTTGCACTCGGGCGCGTAAAGCTCTCGATCGCTTCGAGATAGGTCTCCTTGGGGCGAAGGCCCATCAGGCTGTAGACCAGGGTCCGGTTTTTGACATAAGCGACGAAGGGGATGCCGCGCACGCCGAAGAGTTCTGCCAGGGATTGGTTTTCATCGTAGTTGACTCTGTAGACATCGACCACATCCGCTTTCTGCACGGCAATCGATTCAAGGATCGGTTCCAGTTCCTTGCAGGGCTGGCACCAGTCGGCATAAAAATCGAACATGAGCAGCCGCTCGCCTGCGGCCGTGACGATCCGAGTCAACTCTTGTTCGCCTGAGATCGCCGTCAGGGGTTTTCGCGTCCGGTGATCACCGCCGGGTTGTTCCGCGCCGCTGCCGCAGGCGATCGGCAGCAGCAACGCCGCACTCAGCAGCAGCGCATAACCCATTCGAACGGGCATTGAAGTTCCTTTCCCGGTCACTTCGTCTTCTGAATGTTTTTCTTGTAAATGACCACCAGTTCATCGACCGATTTTCCGTTGGGTGCCATGGCCAGAGGGTTGATCGCCAGCAGATCTTCCCAGGTCTTGATTCCGGCGGCCGGATCGTTGAGGTCGTGCAGTTGGACGATCCCCTTGTTGAACCGTGACGGCTCGTGCTTGGAATCGAGCCGGATGGCCTCATCGAAAGCCTTGAGCGCTTCTTGCGGCTGGTTGCTGCGTCGATACATGACACCCAGGTCGGTCCAGACGTCCGGGTTGGCGGGGTCTATTTCGAGGGATTTCTGGTAAGCCCAAATGGCCTTCTCGGGGATGTTGGTGTCAAAATACAGGTTGCCCAACTGGGTCCAGGCCGCACTATTGCCGGGGTTCTGAGCGGTTTCTTTGGTCAGGCGGTCGAGCTCCTGCGCCCGGTCGCCGATATCCGGCTGTGCCGCCGTCGGCACGGCGACCGGGGCGACTCCGGTCGACTTGTAAATGCTGAAAACGACACCGCCGAGAAACCCCACGGCAAGGCAGAGCACCGCTACACCGATCAGGGTCGACTGTTGAACCGTATTGGTTGGATGGGATGTTGATTTTGGCATTTTATCTTTCCGATGGCATTCTGTTTAGTTTCCGTCCATAAATGGCCCTTTTCCGCAATTTCGGCGTCAATCGGCGGAATCCTTTGTGCGGCGTACACAAGTACGCCTCCGCGCAATTCCTTGATTTCCTTGAACGTGCAGAAAGTGGCACATTTCTGAATCGGAAACTTATTATTGCTCTTCATAAAGCCGTTGAAGGGCACTATTTAGTAGAATTTGACATTGTAAGCTAAATACTGATGCCGTCGGAATCAAGGTTCGTACTGAGGGCTCACTCAAAAATAACTTCACATTTTCGACGCCAATGCAGCCCGTCCGGTCGCGTTGCGAAAACTCGGAATATCCAGATATTCCTGCGTTTTCACGCCTTGCCGGCCGGGCGCCTCAACGCTCAAAATTGCGAACTTACGCTTTCATGAACCCTACGGACCTATCTTTATAACTGCTCGATCGATCGAGGTGATCGGGTGAAAAACGGTGGTGAGGGGGCGTCTCCAGTACCGTCCGGCGGACGAGAGGAGGGAAATACGACCCGCCACCGGCGTGGTTTCAAGACGGTGGCGGGCGGGGCGAGACGGTCGGGCAGAGTTGTTGCAAGGGCCTCCAACGACCGACTTCCGGGGTTACTCACTCTTGAAAAAGGCCTTGGCCAATGCACCGCAGACCGGGCAGACATCCGGTGGCTGGTCTTCGCAGGTGTAACCGCAAACTGAGCAGATGTAATAGTCCGCTTCCTCGAGTTTGTCCATTTGGTCGAGGGCTTTCTGGTAAAGCGCGGCGTGAATTTTTTCGACTTCATTGGCATAGGTGAAACTGCGCTCGGCGGTCTTGTCTCCCTCCTTCTTGGCCGTTTCGATCATTTCGGGGTACATGCTCTTGAATTCGTGGGTTTCACCGTCAATCGCGGCTTTCAGGTTCTCCGCGGTCGATTTGACGTCCTTGAGGGTCCGCAGGTGGGTGTGGGCGTGCACCGTCTCGGCTTCGGCGGCGGCGCGAAAGAGTTTGGCCACCTGGGCGTAGCCCTCCTTATCCGCCTTTTTGGCAAATGCCAGGTATTTTCGGTTGGCCTGCGACTCACCAGCAAATGCATCCCACAAGTTTTTTTCGGTCTGACTCATTACAGTTGCTCCTTTCTTAAAAAATTGGTGTTTGATGGGTTTAACGGTTACAACGATGCGGCCATAATCGGACGGTTGGTGCCCGAGGGCCGGTATCACGGTGAAAAATCACGATAAAGTCAAGAGATTTTCAGGTCGGATGGATGTACCGCGTCATTCGCGGCAATGCCGATTATCTGTCATAAAAAATTTGATGCCCTCGTGTCAAGTCAAAGACTTTTGCAAAGTGATGTCAGCTCATCGTATTAGGAGTCTATTTTGACAAGAGATCGTGACGTATTAGATTGTTTTAAAAAAAGTGGTCCAAAAATCAAACAAACAGTCGGTGCTGCTTCCAAGGCAAGGACAATAACCGTTAAGTGACATGAAATATGGACTATAGCAAACACTATGTGAGGCTGCAGGCGATGGTAATTGCCGGTCTTATTTTATTGATCGCCTTTCCGGTTAAAGCGCTCGATGTGCACCACGATCTGCAGATTATTCTGGATCCGGCCGAAAACCGGCTCGAAGGATTCGACACCATTACAATCGGGCCGGCCGCACCTGCCGACGTAGTGCTTTATTTAAGCGAAAAGGCCACCGGACTCAACCTCCTGGTCGACGACAGGCCGGCGCCATTCTCTTTCGAAAACGGCCGTTTGCATCTGAAACCGGTCAAAGGGAAGGCAAGCGATCCGCTTCGAATCAGCCTGAAGTACACCGCCGTTTTCGACGACCCGGTCCCCGTCATGCCGGCCAACACCGACAACCCGGGCTATGGCGTCAGCGGCACCATCTCACCCCAGGGTACGTTGCTCCTTTATGGTGCCGGCTGGTATCCGCACATCGATGCCGAGCGGGTCACCTTCAGCCTGAACGTTGAAGCGCCGGTCGGGGTGGTCGCCGTTACCGCCGGGCGCAGTCTCGGGCACCGCACCAACGGGGGCAGAACCTTTTCCAAATGGGCGATCGACCATCCTGTTCGCGGGCTCTCGCTCTCGGCGGCCCGCTATCAGGTGCGTGAAGAAACCATCGGCCGGGTGACGGCGGCGACCTATTTTCTAACGCAGAGCGCCGATCTGTCAGGGCCTTATATCGCCGCGACCGGCCGATATCTGCGGCTTTACGAGAGTTTGTTCGGTCCTTACCCCTTTGACAAGTTCGCCGTGGTGGAGAATTTTTTCCACACCGGCTACGGTTTTCCTTCCTACACGCTGCTGGGTAGCCGGGTCCTGCGGCTGCCTTTCATTATCGATACCAGTCTCGGGCATGAAATTGCCCACTGCTGGTGGGGCAACGGCGTCTACGTGGATAGCGCCGGCGGCAACTGGTCCGAAGGCCTGACCACCTACGTTGCCGACTACCTTTACATAGAACGCGAATCCGAACAGGCGGCGCGTGAGTACCGCCGAAAGATCCTGCGCAACTATGCCACACTGGTGACCCCTGCAAACGATTTTCCGATCAGCCGGTTTCAGAGTCGCTTCAACCCCGTCACCAAGGTCATCGGCTACGACAAGTGTGCCATGGTCTTTCACATGTTGCGTCGCTTTATAGGCGAGGAGGCCTTCTGGGGCGCCCTGAGAGATATCTATCAAAAATATCTATTCCGGCCTGCATCCTGGCAACAGCTGCGCGAGAGCTTCGAGCGCCGCTCCGGCACGGACCTGAACGTTTTCTTCCGACAGTGGGTTGATCGCAGCGGGGCCCCGCTGCCGGCGCTGGAAGATGTGGCCGCCATGCCGGCCGGCAGTGGATGGTCGGTCACGGGCGCCGTCTCACAAGCGACGTCGGACTTTGATTTCAACGTGTCGCTCGTATTGGAGGCCGCTGCCGGCGCGGCCGTTGTCCGACGACTCGACGTTGGTGGAAAAAAGGCCCCCTTTGTGTTGGATGCGACGGGCCTCCCGGTCGCATTGACGGTCGATCCGGATTACAATCTGTTCAGAAGACTCTATCCGTCGGAAATTCCGCCCTCGATCAATACGATCAAAAGCGCTTCATCCTTGGTGGTTATCACGGCCGCTGACCTGGCGGGTGACATCAAGAAAGCGGCCGATACGCTGCTGCAGTCGCTGGGGGTGGAGAACTACCGGGTGGTGGCCGAAGATCGGCTCGATGTGAACGCCATTGGAGAAAGCGACCTTCTGCTGATCGGACTCCCCAGCAGAGCCGACCTGCTGTCCGCAGTGGACGGAAGGGCGACCTTGACAAAGCAGTCGTTCGAGATGGAAGGAGTGACTTACAAGAATCCGGCGGATGTTTTTTTCGGCGTGTTCACGCCATCCGGTGGGACCCGGCGGGCGACGGCCCTTTTTTTCCCGCTGTCATCCGAATACGCGGAACTGGTTGCCCGCAAAATTACCCATTATGGCTCATACAGCTACCTGGCTTTCAGCCGGGGACAGAATCAGGCCAAAGGCGTCTGGCCCACGCTGGCCTCACCCTTGATCCATCGCTGGAGTCCCGGCGAAACCGAACGGTCGGCCGGTTCACGAAATGACTTAAATTCGGTCCTCTTGGCAAGGTGAAAAGGCGGCCCTCGGCCGCTTCATCCATGACACCCTATTCGGGTGTTTGACTGAGGATCAAGGAATAGTCGATTCCAGCTTTACTTCCACTTGATGGAGAAGCAAAAAACGATGAGAAGAAGACTCTTCAGTTATTTATTGGTCCTTTTACTGCTTGGCGGCGGCTGTGCGGCGAGTCATAAAAGTCTCGATCAGCGGATTTTCGATGTTAACCGAGGTACGGAGACCACGCTTGCAAAGGTGCTCCCGCAGCTTAAAAAAGATCGTGTCATCCTGGTGGGCGAGCACCACACCGATGAGAATCATCACCGGATGCAGCTGCAGGTGATCCGGATGCTCCACGAAGCCGGCATGAAGGTGGCGGTTGGAATGGAAATGTTCCGCCGCGACAGCCAGCCGGAGCTCGACCTCTGGGTGGCCGGCAAGATCGATGAAGCGGCGTTCGAGAAAATTTACGACGCCAACTGGAGTTTTCCGTGGTCCCTTTACAGCCCGATTCTGCTGTACGCCAGGGACAACCGGATTCCGGTCATCGGGCTGAATGTTCCGAGCGACATCACCCGGCAAGTGGCCCGCACTGGCTACCAGTCCCTTTCGGAGGACCAGAAAGGCTATCTGGGCAACGTCGCCTGTCGGGTGGACAAAGAGTATATGGATTTCATCCGACAGGCATTCGGCGGTCATGGCCACGGCGACATGAATTTCTTGTACTTTTGTGAGGCCCAGATGGTCTGGGACACTGTCATGGCGGTCACGGCTCTCGATTATATCGCGCAGCATCCGGACACGGTTATGGTCATCCTGGCCGGAACGGGCCACGTGCGCAAGCAGGCCATTGCCACCCAGATCAGCAATCGTGCGACCATTCCCCTGACGGTTTTTCTGCCGGAAGTGCCCGGCAGCATCGAAAAGGACCTCGTGGACAACAGAGATGCCGATTACATATGGATGACTCCCTGATGCGCTCGACTGTCCCCTTTCATACTCAACGATTTCAAGACGGTGACGGATGAATTTTTGCAGCCATTGTGGTGCGCCCGTGACCCTGCGGATCCCCGAGGGAGACGACCGTTCGCGCTACAGCTGCGTTGCCTGTGGCGCGATCCACTATCAAAACCCTAAAATGGTCGTCGGCTGCGTGCCTCAGTGGCAGGGCAAAATTCTGCTCTGCCGCCGGGCGATCGAGCCCCGGTATGGTTGGTGGACGCTTCCGGCCGGCTACCTTGAAAACGGCGAGACGGTTACAGAAGGTGCCCGGCGCGAAACACTCGAAGAAGCCGGCGCAGCGCTGCACGAATTGATCCCTTACGGGCTGTATAACATCTGCCACGTCAACCAGATTTACCTGATGTTCCGGGCACAGCTGAACGGGCTGAACTTTTCACCCGGCAAGGAGAGCCTCGAAGTGCGGCTGTTCGAGGAAAAAGAGATACCGTGGGAAGATTTGGCCTTTCCGGTTATCGAACAGACATTGGCACGCTATATCGCGGACCGGCCACAGGGCGTTTTTCCGTTCCACATCGAGGACGTCGTGCGTCGTATGAGTCGCCCGTCCGCTGAAGGCGGGTAGGGCTGTAAAACTTAAGGAAGACGTCTTTTTTGCAGAAACGCGGTCTCACAAAAGCCCCCTGTCCCTCAGCTCATTCATCGACCGTTGTCCGATGTCGGTGACGTGGCTCAGGGCGCGCGTCAGATGGTACCCGGCTTCCTGTGACACGCCCGAATCGAGCATGACGAGCGCCAGGTCGATGTTTTTCTCGACATCCCGCCACGTCGGGTCGGCGGTAACTTTAACGGCCAGGTGGACGTCACCGAGCATCAGCCCGATAAACACATGCGCAATTCGTTCGGCGCTCTTGCGGTTCTTCTCCGGCAGGCCGGAGAGCACCCCCAACGCCTGGGTTACCCAGATAATACCGGACTTGATCTTTTCGCTTTGCGAAAAAGCCAATATGGCTTCTTTGGTCGTCATTTTCACCATCGGTATCTGAAAAGCGGCGGCCGGTCGTATAACCAACAAACCGCGGGGAAGCTGTCGGTTCTCGGCTGTCTTAGCGGTTTTAGCGGTCAAGTTCAAGCGTTTTTCGTTTCGGCGGTCGTCTCAAAAGAGCGTCAGAGGAGCCACAGCAGCGGGCCCTGAAGCTTTGGGGGTTGTCTTGACATGCCCGGGAAGATATTTTATGTTTGCTACCGTAGTTGTTTCCGGCTCGCCCGTGTCGATTATGGCGCCGGAAGTCGTTCTCGCGCACTGCGGCAGTAAAGCGGTGTCGACTTGAAGATCCGGCCGCCGGTAGGTGCGCCGGAACATCGAGATCGATTCGAAAACTGGAGGGTAAGCGAAACGGATGCGTTTCTACAGGAGCATAGCCACTCGTCATCGCTTTCTGCGATTGTTTTTGTCGGGGTTGACGGCAGTGATGCTGCTGTCCTGTTCGGCGGACGATCAATCACCCGATTATTCCCAGAGCCAGACGGAAGGTATCACCTTTTTTGACGTCGGAGCCGAAACCGTCTTCTCGGATGCACTGCGGGACCGGTTGCGGAAGAATCTGGGCCCCGACGCGATCACATACCGCAGCACCATTGACCTGGAATTCAATGCCAGAGGTTTTCTGCAGCGCCAATTCCCCATTCTTCACGACCTGAACCAGCGATTGAACACGCCGGCGGGCGAACGGGTCGAGCACGACACCGTCAAACTCATGTACCGCTATGCCGTCAAAGAAAACCTGCCCTTTAGGTATGTCGAGCTGGTCTTTTCAAACATCACCGGAAAACCGCTCTTTATTCAGGTCCGCTCCCGTGACCTTTCCGATATTATCCGAACGCTGGAAGAGAAATACGGCAGCCCGCAGGCGATTGATCAACCCGCGGACGAAGGGCGGTTTTTCTTTTGGAGTGATCGTCAGGATGTGCTTCTGGTCTCCATAATTCCGACCTGGCGCGGCGACAAAGAATACCAGTTGGTCATCTATTATGTCGACAATCTTGAGAAACTGGTCGCAGTAGAAGAAAAGGAACGCCGTCAAGAAGAGAGCCGCCGCACCGGAGAAAAGATATTCTAAGTTGGGCCGGTTGAGTCGGTTGAGCCAGTTTAGCCGGTTGAAGGATGTCATCGATTTTATCAAATCACGTTATCAATTGACGTAACCTCGTCATTACGAATCAGAGCTCTTAGGCTTTTCTTTTTCCTTCAAAGCCGCGTGAGCGGCGGCCAACCGTGCGATCGGCACCCGGAACGGCGAGCAGGACACATACGTCAAGCCGAGTTCATGACACACCTGGATCGACTTCGGGTCGCCCCCGTGTTCTCCGCAGATGCCGCACTCCAGGTCCGGTTTAACGCTGCGTCCCTTTTGAACGGCAATGGCCATCAGAGCCCCGACCCCATCCCGGTCGATGGTGGCAAAGGGATTGTCGGGCAGTATGTCCTGTTCCATATACTCGATCAGGAATCCGGCTTCGGCATCGTCGCGAGAAATACCGAATGTCGTCTGGGTCAAATCATTGGTGCCGAATGAGAAGAATTCAGCCTGACCGGCGATCTGGTCGGCCGTCAGCGCCGCACGGGGAATCTCGATCATCGTTCCAAATTTGTAATCGACTTCGACCCCCTGCTCGGTCATCACTTTGCGGGCTTCTGCTTCCAGGATGCCGCGCTGCACCGTGAGTTCGTTCACGTGGCTGGTGAGGGGAATCATCACCTCCGGATGGACCTCGATGCCTTCCCTGGCCACCTCGCAGGCCGCTTCGAACACGGCCCGCACCTGCATGGAGGTCAATTCGGGTATATGGATTCCCAGGCGGACACCGCGCAGGCCGAGCATCGGATTGGCTTCCCGGAGACTCTCGACGCGTTTGAGAATCGCTTCTTTGGTTCTCACTTGCTCCAGCAAGTCGTCGATCTGCGCCAACGTGTCCGCGTGCTGCAGACGAATTTTCAGATCGGTCAACTCGTCCATCAAATCGATGTGGCTGGGCAGAAATTCGTGCAGCGGCGGATCGATCAACCGCAGAATGACCGGCAGGCCGTCCATGGCTCGAAAGATTCCGGCAAAGTCTTCCCTTTGGTAGGGCAGCAGGGCATCGAGGGCCGCTTTTTGGTCCATGTATCGATCGGATGTGATCATCTTCTGAATGAGGGGCAGGCGATCGGACTCGAAAAACATATGTTCGGTGCGACAAAGGCCGATGCCCTCGGCACCGTAGTCACGGGCACGTTCGGCGTCACGGGGATAGTCGGCGTTGGCCCAAACGCCCAGGCGACGGAAATCGTCGGCCCATGCCAGCAGTTTCAGCAAGCTGGGATCTTTGATGTCCGGCACCGAGGTGGCGATCTTACCGAGGAAGACCTCACCTGAAGACCCGTCGACCGAAATCCAGTCGCCTTCATGGACGATCTTTTCGTCGACGATCAACAAGCGTTTGGTGAGGTCGATATTCAGCTTGGAAACGCCGACCACCGCCGGTTTGCCGAACTGCCGGGCCACGAGGGCGGCGTGGCTGGTTCGGCCGCCGCGGCTGGTCAAAATGCCTTCGGCGGCCAGCATGCCGTGCACGTCGTCCGGCTTGGTTTCCGGCCGCACCATGATGACTGCCTGGCCGTCTTTTTTAGACCACGTTTCCGCCAGGTCGGCGTCGAAAGCCACAACGCCGCAAGCCGCACCGGGCGATACATTGAGCCCGTGGGCGAGATATTTGCCTTCATCACGGGCGGTCTGCGTGGCCTTAAGGTCGAACTGGGGGTGCATGAAAAAATCCACCTGCTCCGGCGTTACGCGCAGCACGGCCTCCTCGCGATTGATCAACCCTTCCTCGACCATGTCGACGGCGATCCGCACCGCTGCCTGGGCCGTTCGTTTACCATCGCGCGTTTGCAGCATCCAGAGTTTCCCATGCTCGATGGTAAACTCGACATCCTGCATTTCGCGATAGTGTTTTTCGAGCTTGCGGGTGATCTCTTCAAATTGATTATAGGCCGCCGGCATCTCGGTTTTGAGTTCCTTCAGGTCCTTGGTCAGCCGGATGCCGGCCACAACGTCCTCTCCCTGGGCATTGGTCAGGTAGTCGCCTTCGAGCTGATTGTCACCGGTGGAACCGTTGCGGGTCATGGCCACACCGGTGGCGCTGTCATCGCCCATGTTGCCGAACACCATGGTCACGATGCTGACGGCCGTTCCCAGATCGTGCGCGATGCCGGCCGCATTGCGGTAATCCACGGCGCGCTTGCCGTTCCAGCTTTTAAACACCGCCTCGGTGGCCAGCTTCAACTGGTCGTTTGGATCGTTCGGGAAGCTGTGATGGGTTTGATGTCGGTAGATTTCCTTGAACTCCCGGGTGACGGTTTGCCAGTGTTCGGCGGTGAGTTGCGCATCGGTCTCCACTCCGGCGCGCCTGCGGGCGGCGGTGATGACCTGCTCGAAAATTTCGTCGGGCAATCCCATCACCACGCTGCCGAACATCTGGACCAATCGGCGGTAGGCATCGAAGACAAACCGCTCGTCACCGGTCAGGGCGACCATACCCTTGGCGGTCTCGTCGTTGAGACCGATATTGAGAACCGTGTCCATCATGCCGGGCATCGAAAATTTCGCTCCGGAGCGGCAGGATATCAGTAGGGGATTATTCGCATCGCCGAATTTTTTCCCGGTTGCGGCTTCGATCCGGTGCAGCGCCTCGATTTCCTGCTCCCACATGCCTTGCGGCAGAGTTCCGCCGCCGTCCAGATAGGCGATACACGCTTCGGTCGTGACCGTGAATCCCGGTGGAACCGGTATCCCCAGCCGCGCCATTTCAGCCAGGTTGGCCCCCTTGCCGCCCAAGAGACCACGTACCTTGCCCCAGTCTCCGTCGACATATTCCTGGGCCTGAACGATTTCGTCAAACAGGTAAACCCACTTTTTTGTCATGATCTGCCTCGCCTCCCGATAAAAAAAGATTCCAACTCATTGAAAATTCGACCGAACAGGTTGAACTGTCAAATGATGTCAATTAATGTGGAATGAAAATGTTTGTCAATAATTAGTTCGTGCTCATCCATAAATGGCCCTTTCCCGCAATTCCTTGACAAATGCGGATCGGTTCTCATATGACAAACCATTACATATGACCGTTTTGTTTGATAACGGTTATGTCACCATATTACCGGCAAGGAGAGGACGATGAAAGAGGTTGTGATTGCTGCGGCATGCCGCACGGCCATCGGCGCATTCGGAGGGTCGCTGCGCGACAGCCACGCCGCGCGAATCGCGTGCTTGACGATGCAGGAAGCCATCAAGCGGGCGGGCATCGAGCCGTCCCAGATCGATGACATCCGCTACGGCTGCTGTATGGAGCCGTCCGATTCCCTCAATGTCACGCGTGTTGCCGCGCTGCTGGCCGGTATTCCGGACACGGTTCCGGCCGTGACCATCAACCGGGTGTGCATCTCCGGAATGGAGGCGGTCGTCTCCGGCATGGCCATGATTCAGGCCGAGATGGCGGATATCGTTTTGGCCGGTGGTGTCGAGCACATGTCGGGTGTGCCCTACGAGGTACCGGCCGCGCGCTGGGGATGCCGACTGCAGGACCAGGTTTTTGTCGATAGCATGATCCATGCGTTGCACTGCGGCTCGCACATCATTCCCCACCCGGAAGACGGACCGGTAAATGCTGAGCATCCGCCCTTGAGCTTTTTCAAAGGCAAACCCTATATCATGGGACACACGGCCGAATTTATTGCCCAACACATGGATATCAGCCGTGAAGAGATGGATGAAGTTGCGCTGCGCAGCCAGAACAGCGCCGAGCGGGCGACCAAGGACGGATCGTTTAAAGACGAAATCATTGCCATGTCGATCCCCCGCAAAAGGAAAGACGCCTTTGTTTTTGACAAAGATGAGCATTTCCGGCCAGGCCTTACCATGGAACAACTGGCCAAGTTGCCGCCTGCCTTTGTCCCCAAGACAGGCAAGGTGACGGCCGGCAATGCCAGCGGGATCAACGACGGATCGGCCGCCATGATCATTATGGC
>JARFQH010000283.1 GCA_029287875.1 Desulfobacteraceae bacterium
CCAACCCTTTCTTGACATTTTTCGCCGAGTTGGTTTTTATACTGCAAATTCTCGCCCCGTTCAACCGGGAATCCGATAATATCGCCGCAGAAGGTTTAATGTCGCATCGATCCGCATCCACTGCCGCCACCCGTCCGCCTACCGCGGCGGCTGCGGTAGTGGTTCGGATTATGGTAAAGCGGTCCTGTTTTTTTCTGTCGTTGTGCCTCTGTCTGGTTCTGACCTCCGGCGCAGCCCGAGCCCAGAATTTCGAGGGGTTCATGGACAAGCTCAACCGCAACGATACCGAACTGCCGTGGATAATCGACGCCGATACCCTGCGCTATGACGAAAAGTCGCAGCTATATACTGCGGAAGGACATGTCCTCATCACCAAGGGCGATCGCATTATCAGCGCCGACCGGGTTCAGTTCGATCAGCAGAACATGACCGCGCTGGCCGAAGGCAATGTAAAGGTCACCACCGGCAGCGACTTTTTAACCGGCAGCCGCATCGAGCTCGACCTCGACCAAAAGACCGGCATCGTTTACGACGGTTCGATCTATTTGAGAGAAAACAATTTCCACATCACCGGTCGGAAAATCCTGAAGACCGGCGAAAAGACGTACAAGATCGAAAACGCCGGCGTGACCACCTGCGACGGCTCGCGGCCGGACTGGATCATCAACGGTAAACAGATCGATGTGACCCTGGAAGGGTACGGCGTTGTCGAAGGGGCCACGCTTCGCGCCGGAGGGATTCCGGTTCTCTATTCGCCTTATCTCGTCTTTCCGGCCAAGACCAAACGACAAACCGGGTTGTTGGCGCCCCAGATGGGGGTCTCCAGCCGCTGGGGCTACTTCATCAATCAACCGTTCTTCTGGGCCATCAATGACAGTGCCGATGCCACTTTCTACGAAAATTACATGACCAAGCGGGGCAACAAGGTGGGCGCCGAGTTTCGATATGCTTTGAGTGAAACCGGCAAGGGCGCCTGGATGGCCGACTATCTCAACGACCGCCAGATCGACGACGGCATCGGTGATTCCAGCCAAGATTGGGGCTATCCGGATGACGACTTCCTGCGCCCCAACCGGGACCGCTACTGGATCAGGGGGGGGCATTATTTTACGGCCGGGGACGACTGGCGCGGCCGGCTGGAAATAGACTTCGTCAGCGATCAGGACTACCTGAAGGAGTTCAAGAGCGGGTATTCAGGCTATGACGCGACCAATGACTACTTTCTCAAAGCGTTCGCCCGGCAATTGGACGACTACACCGACCCGTTGCGGCTGAACCGCTTCGCCCTGACCCGGACCTGGGATAAGTTCAACCTCGACGTCGATTTCCAGTGGACCGAAGATGTGATCAAGCGCCGTTTCGAAGATAACGACGACACACTGCAGCGGCTCCCGGCGATCGTTTTTAACGGCATCAAACAGCAACTGTTTTCATCGGACCTCTATTTTGATCTCTTTTCGAGCTACAATTATTTATATCGTCAGGAGGGCGCCACGGGGCAGCGCCTCGATGTTTATCCCCGCTTCTACTGGCCCATGCGCTTCAGCAGATACTTTTCCCTGGAGCCGTCGATCGGATTGCGGGAAACCCTCTGGTGGACGAACCCGACGGCAGACGGCAACCGGTTCTCCAACCGTCAGCTTTGGGACGGCCGCGTCGAGATGAAGTCTGATATTTACAACGTCTTCGCCATCGATCGGCTGCGCTTCGACCGGATCAAACACATCGTCAGACCCAGAATCGTTTATGAATACGTGCCGGATGTCGGCCAGAACGACCTCCCCGATTTTGATTTTATCGACCGTATCGCACCCGTCAACTTCGTCACCTATTCCATCAACAACTTTTTGATTGCCCGTTCCCCCAGGGCGGCTGCGTCGGATAAGGTCGGTGACGAGCCGCCACCGTATGACTACCGTGAGATCGTCAGGTTCAATCTGGAACAGAGCTACTATTTTGATCCGACCACCAGGGAAGACGCGACGGAGGAGGAAAAAGAGCAACGCTTTTCGCCCATCGGTGCCGAACTCGATATCTGGCTCACGCCCTACATTACCCTCGACTCGGAAGCCAAGTGGGATGTCTACGACAACCGGCTCGACTCGACCAGCGTCGCCATGCTGCTCTCCGACATCCGTGGTGACCGGTTGACCACGGCATACAGCTACACACGCGACAATACCAACTCCATTTCCGCGGACCTGCTGGTCATCTGGAACCAATCCCTGGCGACGGGGTTTTTGTACGAGAAGAACCTTCGCACGAATGAGCGCTTGCAGTCCGGGGTCCGGATGCTCTACCGCGCCGGGTGCTGGGGGGTTCAGGTCAATTATCTCGAGGAACCCAACGACCGGACAATCACTTTTACCGTCAACCTCTTTGGCCTGGGAGAATTCGGGACAGCATATTAAATCACACGCCACCTCCTTCAAACGGGTATAATCGACAATGACAAACGAACTGCATGTTTCATGGTATGTCCTGCACACGAAGAGCCGTTTCGAAAACGTTGTATACGACGGGCTGGGCAAGAAGAAAATAGAGGTGTTTCTGCCGAAGGTTCGCGTCAAAAGCAAGCGGCGTGACCGCCGACTGATGATTCATGTGCCCCTTTTCCCGGGCTACCTTTTCGTGAAGTCGGATTTGAACCCCTACCGGCATCTCGATATCCTTAAGACAACCGGCGCCGTGCGTCTCATCGGGACGAAAGACGGGCCGGTTCCGGTTCCGGAGGACACTATCGCGTCTTTGAGAATCATGGTGTCGGTGGAGCAGCCGATCGCCACCGGAAGTCGGTTGCGGAAAGGCGACCGGGTCATCGTCGTTTCCGGACCGTTCGCGGGGGTCTCGGGCACTTTTGTCCGCTATCGCGGCAAGGGCCGGGTGGTGGTGAACATCGAGGCGTTAGGTCAGCACGCCGGGGTGGATGTCGACGAGGGCGAGGTCGAAAGGTTGCCCGACATACTGTCATAACTGCTTGACTTTTTATCAAGATTTGTTTTATAAACGTGACCTTGAGTTCAGCCATGCGTTTTGTGAGAAGGAGGCAATATGAACAAACTGGAGTTGATCTCCGCGCTGAAAAACGAGGCCGACATATCGAAATCTGAGGCCGCCAAGGTCATTCAAATATTTTTCGACAGCATGTCGGATGCCCTTGCCGCAGGTGAACGGGTCGAAATCAGGGGTCTGTGCAGCTTTTTTGTCAAGGAATATAAAGCCTACACCGGGAGAAATCCCAAGACCGGTGAAAAGGTGCTCATCCACCCCAAAAAACTGCCGTTTTTCAAATCGGGCAAAGAACTGCGCGAGCGGGTCGATTTGGGACCTTGATGCGGTGTCCGGATTTGAATCCATCATAGAGCAGGAGCGGCCCGTCAGGATATTAAGGACCCTCTACCGAAAAGAAACCATTCCCCATGCCCTGTTGTTTACCGGTCAGGAGGGTGTCGGTAAGCACAGTGCCGCCATTGCCCTCGCAATGATCTGCAAGTGCATGGGGAGGGAAACGCCCCCCCCTTCCCACGGCGACGCCCAAAAGCAGCTCCGGTCAGCGGCTATACGCAATGACGATCCGTGCGGCGTGTGCCCGGCGTGCCGTAAAATTATGTCTGGAAATCATCCGGATGTGATCCACATCAGGCCGACCGGCGCCACCATCAAAATCGCCCAGGTCCGCGCG
>JARFQH010000313.1 GCA_029287875.1 Desulfobacteraceae bacterium
TTTCGCCGGATTTTAGAATACTGGCGACCAACTGCCGGTCGGACACCGATGAAAACACCGACATCGTCGGGCAGCTGTGTCACAGCGCATTTTATGATCGCCCGCAACCTTGCGAAAACTGCGCCGTGCGAAAATCAAGCCAAACAGGGCGTCCCGCTCTTCAGACGAAACCTGAAGATTCTGCCAATCTCGAAAAGATGCCGTGTTTCTTTGCCTACCCCATTTACGCCGGTGACAAAATTGAAGCTTTCGTGAGCATGGACTTCGACCTGCCGACCAGGGGTCAAATCGAGGATAAACTGCAGAGCTCCAACGCCCTGCTGCGCAACCTGATCCTCAGTGCGGTGGACGGCGTGATCGCTGCCGATAAAAGAGGAAAAATCCTGATTTTCAACGAAATGGCCTCCGAAATATTCGGTTACCGTATTGAAGAGGCGCTCGAGAGTCTGAACATTCGCGACATCTATCCCGATCGGCTCGAACTCGAGGTCATGAAAAAGCTTCGCAGTGAGCAATACGGTGGCCCGGGCAAACTGCGTTCCTACGAGACGGATGTGCTCAATAAAGACGGCGAACGCATCCCCATCAACCTCAACGCGGCCATCGTGTACGAAGATGAGCGGGAAATTGCCACAATCGGCTTCTTTCACGACCTGCGCGAAATCAAGCAGATGAAGGAAGAACTTGAAAAAACGCAGCTGCAGCTTTTGCAGTCGGAAAAGATGGCCTCGCTCGGCAAACTGGCCGCCGGAGTGGCCCACCAGCTCAACAATCCCCTTAGCGGCATCACGCTTTTTACCAAGCTGGTGCTCGAGGACTACAACCTGGAGGATGGCGCCCGCGAAGACCTGGGCCGGGTGCTCTACGATGCCGAACGCTGCAAGGAAACGGTCAAGGAATTGCTCGAATTCACCCGTCAGACCCGTCATCTCATGCATCCCCACGATATAAACCGGGCCCTCACCCGAACGCTCTTTCTTCTGGAAAACCAGTCGCTTTTTCAGAACATCACGATCGAAAAGGAGCTGGACCCAAATCTGAAACCGGTTCACAGCGACATTCAGCAGCTGAACCATATGTTCATGAATATCATTTTGAACGCCGCACAGGCCATGGAGGGCAACGGCAGCTTGACGTTTAAAACCGGTTATCTTCCCGAGAAAGATCGGGTGCGCATCGAAATTTCGGATACCGGACCGGGTATTCCAGAACACGTCTTGCCGCACATCTTCGAGCCGTTTTTCACCACAAAGGAGGAAGGCCAGGGCACCGGGCTGGGGTTGAGTCTGGTTTACGGGATCGTGGAAAATCACAGTGGTCGGATAAAAGCCCTGAGCGAACCGGGCAAGGGAACGACTTTTATCATCGAACTACCCCTTCAGCCCATAGCCGACGGAGGAAGCGAAAGTGAATAATGATGTCGATGCGATCCGTATTTTGGTGGTGGACGATGAGCGGGACATTCGGGAAGGCTCGGAGCGAATTCTCAAGCGCATCGGCTTCATCGTCCACATCGCCGACCGCGGCGATGTGGCACTGAAAGTCGTCAAGGAAGTCCATCCCGCCATCGTGCTGCTCGACCTGAAGATGCCCGGTATGGACGGCATGGAGGTTCTCGAGCACATCCGTCAAATGGATGAGGGCATACTGGTTATCGTAATCACCGGTTACGCCACTGTCGAGACGGCCATCATGGCCATGAAGCAGGGGGCCTATGACTTTATCCCCAAGCCTTTCGAGCCGGATCAACTGCGCATAGTCGTCAATCGCGCGGCTGAAAAAATCCGTTTGACCCGGGACGCCCGAAAGCTCGAAGAGGAAAAAACACGCACCCTGTCTGATCTGGATACCGAAAAAAGCCGAATCCGGACCATCATCGAATCCCTGCCGGATGGGGTTCTGGTCACCAACGCCAGTGGCAAGGTCGTTTTGATCAACCCTTCCTGTAAGCAGCTGCTGAATCTCGACCCCGATATGGGGCCGGGCCGCCAAATCGAGGACTACGTTCCAGATGAAACCCTGAGCAAGCTCGTGATGGAGATTTCCAAGGGAAAGCACGTCGATTACGGTGATATCCCGGACCACGAGTTCAACCTGGCCACTGATACCTACCTGCGTGCCAGGGCTCAGCCTGTTCTGGGAGAGCGAAAGGAATGTCTGGGGGCCGTATTGAATTTTGTCGACATCTCGACCATGAAGGTCCTGGATCGGCTCAAGTCGGAATTCGTGGCCAAGGTGTCGCATGAACTGCGGTCCCCGCTGTCAACCATTCACGAGCAGCTGGCCATGGTGATCGGCGACCTGGTGAACTCAGCACCGCAGCAGGATCATCACATTCTCACCCGGGCCAAGGAAAAGACTCAGGGGATGATTTCCCTGATCGGCGACCTGCTCGACCTGTCGCGCATCGAGGAGGGGATCATCTGCCACGAGCCGAAATCGATTCGACTCGACGATCTGCTGACAAACATCGTCGACTTTCTCTCCTCCCGGGCCGCCGCCAGCAGCCAGTCCCTGACCCTTAACCTGCCCCCACAGTCTTTGCCGGAAATCACAGCGGACCCGCTGGCGTTGGAAAGCATCTTCGGCAACCTGATTACCAATGCCATCAACTACACCCAGGAAGGCGGCCGCATCCGGGTCGACGTGGACATGGCGGGCATCAATATCAGGGTAAAAGTCGTGGACAACGGTTTCGGCATGGCGGAAAAACACCTCGACAAAATTTTTGACCGGTTCTACCGCGTTAAAGATGACAGGACGCGCTACATCACCGGCACGGGGCTCGGACTACCGATCGTGAAAGGCCTGGTGGATTCACTGGGCGGGATAATCGAGGTGGAAAGCACCCCCGGCGAGGGATCGACCTTTACGGTTCTGCTGCCGGCCCAGAACGCTTAGGGTTCACGAAAAAATAAGTTCGCAATTTTGGGCGTTGAGGCGCCCGCCTGGCAAGGCGCGAAAACGAAGGAATATCAGGATATTCCGAGTTTTCGCAACGCGGCCAGACGGGATGCATCGGCTTCCAAAATGTGAAGTTATTTTTGAGTGAGCCCTTAAGGTTCACGAAAAAGTAAGTTCACAATGTTGGACATTTAAGCGCCCCCCGTCAAGGCGCGAAAAAGCAGGAATATCTGGATTTTCCAATTTTTCGCAACACATCCAGACGGAATGCATCGGCGGCCGAAATGTGAACTTATTTTTAAGTGAGCCCTTACCATGTTAGAAGCAAATGCAAAGCAACGGATAAAGGTCATGGAATGGACGCATATTACGGCCGTATTCTGACGGGTAAATACAGCGCCCCCCTCAAGGCCCGCATCGAGCAATGCATTCTCCATTGCCAGGGCTTCGACGGCCTGGGAACACCTGCCATGCCGTACATATCGGCGTGGCGGAAAAAGGAAAACACCATCTGGTATGAGTTCGTCAGCCGGCGTCTTATCGAGCTTCTTGGATGTGATTATTCCGAGGCCCCGCAGCACTTCAGAGAGAGCATCATCGCACGCCATCGATATACCCGCAAATTCAGACGCAAAAGGCCGTCTGAAGAAATACTCAACAGCAACGAGGTAAATGTTAAAAAACTGAAGTTGAGACGAGAGGTCATCAGGCGGGGAGCCCTCGATGCCGTCTACAAGTTCAAAACGGCCGCATCGGGTACGTGCTGGATTAAGGACCAGGCAACCATCGAGGCGTACGAGCCGGAAGGCGTTTACGTATCGCTGGGCAACTTAACCGTCGTTACCAAGGAAATGGAGGCGGAGGAACGACTCAAGGAGACCCAGAAGTCTTTGCAGAAAAGCGAAAAAAAATATCGCGACCAGTCCATTCATGACAGTCTGACGCGCCTTTACAACACCAGATATTTGTATAAATCCCTGGCCGCTCTGACAAAGAAACGTTCCAAAAAAGCAAAACCGTTTTCCCTGGTATTTATGGACATCGACAATTTTAAACAGGTTGTGGATACCAACGGCCACCTTAACGCCAGCAAAACGCTGCGGGAGATTGCCGCAACCATTAAATCCACGCTGCCGGAACCGGCTTACGGCGTCGCTTATGGGGGTGATGAATTCGTGGTTGTCTTGCCGGGCTTCGACAAGCAGCAGGCCTTACTTCTGGCAGAAACCATCCGTTTGCGGATAAAAGAGTCGACCTATCTCAAGAGTTCGAACCTTCAGGTCCACGTGAGCGCAAGCCTCGGAATTGCGACCTTTCCCGACGACGCGGACAACTTAACCGACCTTCTGGCCCGGGCGGATCAGGCGATGTTCAGTGTAAAAGAGGGCGGTAAAGATTCAATCTGCGGCATCTCCCGTGAAGAAGGCGACCCGTCGGTCAATAACTGTAGATGATAGAAAAAATCGTCATAATCGCCTTTTTGGTGGAAAGCATCGTGCTTCATGAAATGGCGCACGGC
>JARFQH010000360.1 GCA_029287875.1 Desulfobacteraceae bacterium
AGGGCTCTATCTTTCCCGTGGCGTGGGGATCACAACGCCCCAGGCGGCTACCGACACCTTGCTTATGACCGCCCGGGGGTGCGAGCGCATTTCGCGATATGCCTTCCAACTGGCCCGAGACAAAAAACGGGGGGCACCCGAAGACGGAAAAAAACGGGTCACGCTGGTGGATAAAAGCAACGTGCTCCGGTCGTTCGCTTTTTTTCGAAAAATTTTCCAGGAGATAGCCGCCGAATTCCCCGATGTAGCGGCCGAGAGCCTTTACATAGACGCGGCCGCCGCCGCGTTGGTAACTCGCCCCGAGCATTTTCAGATCATCGTGACCGAAAACATGTTTGGCGATATCCTGAGCGATCTGGGTGGTGCCACCATCGGTGGACTCGGTATGTGCCCAGCGGCTAATTTGGGTGAAAAATTGTCTTATTTCGAACCCATCCACGGATCAGCCCCGGACATTGCCGGACGTAACCTGGCCAACCCCACCTCCCAGATTCTCGCCGCTGCGATGATGCTCAAACACCTGGGAGAATCGGAAGCCGCTGCCTTGGTGGAAAAAGCGGTCTGGCAACTATACGCCCAAAAACGGATCCCGCTGATGCTTAACGGTGCTGTCGAAGGCGGACCGGCAATTGTCGTGAAAGAATTGAAGGACATACTTAAAGCGCTTGCGGAGCGCACTTGAGCGCATAAGTTACCTATAAGAAAGGACTCCCCATGAATCCGAATCTCAGATGGCTGGTTTATATCGGGCTGGGTGCCATCGGCGGTCTGTTTTCACTTCTTCTGTGTCGTGTTGGTTATCCTTACAGCGCCGCCGTCAGCCTGAACAGCGTCCAGTCTGATCGGAAAAGAAACTTGACAATGTAGTTATAGCTAAAATTTCTTTAACGCGTCATTCCGGCGAAGGCCGGAATCCAGAAATTCCAGGTTATTCTGGATGCCGGATCAAGTCCGGCATGACGAATTCGGAATTTTTTGCGAAACCAACAAAGTTTTCCAATGTAGTTTCACACGAGCGGGAGCCCCTGGCCAAAAAAACGGCCAGTCTGATCAAAAAAGAAACTTTGGAAAAGAAAATATCGAATTACGAATAATGAATATCGAATGTCGAAGGAATGTATCCTGTCTATTTTATAAAAAAAGAATGAGCAAAGCGAAACCACCCTTCGAAATTCTGCGGTTCGATATTCGATATTCTGCGGTTCTCTGTTTGGTCTCATGAAGTTTCACACGAATTATCTGGCATGAGGCCTGTCAAAACCCGGCGGTTGGGCATGATCATATATCTTCACGGGCCTGTTCGACAGCATTTTTAAGCAGGGCTGCATAGCGATAAACCCCATGGACGAACTTGCCGTAGGGCATGGTGATGAACAAGGCCAGCACGAACCCGATGTGTACTGCCAGGAGGGATCCCATCAGTGTTGTGGCCCGCAGGCATAACAGGAGCAGACCGGACAGGCTTGTCAACAGGAGCAGCACCGTGAAGGCCACGTCCATCCCGAGCGTTTCCGGTGTTGCCGGTTTTCGGTCCATCTGGTTTTTAAGATAGAGCAATCCGCCGGTCCCCACCAGAAGCGCCAATCCCCCGAGGGTTCCCAAAACGACCGGCCAGCTCCAGAAGGGATAAGGCGCCGGTCGGTGCAGCAGATGGTCGTAAAAAAAAGCAACTGTGGTCGAGGCCAGGCAAAGCATGAAACCGTAAAATACGGCGTGGTGAAAGTAGCGGCGGATCATGCTGAACCGCTCGTCGGGATAATTGCACCCATATCCGCCGCCATCCAGGTACTTGAGTTTCAGTACGTCCGTGATGGCCTGCCGATGGGCCGTCCCGCTCATCAGGTCTTCCGGCGTGCCCCCGGTTGACCGCCACAGATGGACGAACCCTTTTCCCAGGCTTACGACCACCAGCACCGCTAGTGCCATGAAGGGAAAGACCATGGCGGTGTAGGGAATCACCCGGTAAAAGGCACCTTCACCCCGATGGGTGCCCAAAAGCACAGCGTGCCCCTGGAACAGAAGGGTCAGCAGCAGAACCACGGCAATACTGAGGGCCGTAATCAGCGTTACCAGCAGCCCGTTGTTTTGAAAAAAGCCCTTCATCGCTTGCGGCCAGCTGGACTCCCGATAGGTCTCCTGTCGGAGCTCCGCCATCGCCCGGGGGATGTTGAGCATGAACTCATGGGGCGGTGCATACTGGCAGGCATAGTAACACCCGCGACAGTTGTGACAAAGATTCGCCAGGTACTTCAAATCCGTTTCGGAAAAGGTCCGCCTAAGCTCCATGGCGGGAAAGACCGCGCAGAATCCCTCACAATAACGGCAGGCGTTGCAAATCGTCATCACCCGATCAGCTTCTTTTAAGGTCTTCGATGACACAACGCACCGCCTCCTTTCCTGCGATTCGACCGAACACCGTACCAACCGTCATTCCAAAACCGGCCATATATCCCTGCCCTAAAATATTGCCTGCCATGATCTCGCCGGCCGCGAAAATATTGGCTGCCGGAGCGTTATTCTGCATGATGACCTGAGCGCGTTCGTTGACGGTGACCCCCAGATAGGTGAAGGTAATCCCCGGTCGCAGGGGATATCCGTAAAAGGGCGGTGTATCCAGGGGGCGGGCCCAATGGCTCTTGGAAGGCGTAAGCCCTTCGGTGACGCAATCATCCAATTCCGCGGCATCGAAGTTTCCGGGTCGCACAGCGGAATTAAAGGTTTTAACGGTAGCGGTGAGGGCGGCTGGATCGAGCACCAGTTTTTCGGCTAAAGCGCTGATCGATTCGGCTTCGATGGGTGGAAAAACCGACGGCATGAAAAGATCAATAGACTTGGCGTCGATGATGGAATAGGCGATCTGATCCGGCTGCTGCGCCACCAGCCGTCCCCAAATGGCATAGCGCTTGGGCCAGAAATCCTCCCCCTCGTCGTAAAAGCGTTCGGCACTCTTATTGACGACGATGCCAAAGGACACGCAGTCCAGCCTCGTTACAATCCCACCATCGAACTTGGGAGCCCGGGCGTCAATGGCTACCGCGTGACATTGGCGCGGGTCGCCCACGGCTTTGACCCCCTTGTCCAGCAACACGCGCAGCAAACGCCCCTTGTCGTAGGGGGTGCCGCGGATGATAAAGTTGTCGGCGGCCTCGCCCCAGTATTCCTTCAGCCAATCGATATTGGCTTGAAATCCACCGGATGCCACGACCACCGCACGGGCCTCAACCGTCTGCCGACCACCGCCGGATTCGAAGGTCGCCGCTGTAAAGCGGTCGTTTTGGACGGTAAGATCCACGACCTCCGCCTCATAAAGAATCGTCACCCCCAGCCTTTCGGCGGTGGCATAGTACGCATTCATCAGGGCCTTGCCTCCGCCGAGGAAAAAGGCGTTGGTTCGCGACAGGTGCAGGGTGCCGCGCATGGAAGGTTGAAATTTGCAGCCATGCTGGATCATCCAGGCACCTAAATTGTTCGATGCGCGGATGGTTAAACTGGCCAGATCTTGGTTGGTCTTCCCTCCCGTGACACGCATGAGGTCGTCCCAGAATTCTTCTTCGAGGTAGGGCCCTGTCAAATGACGATTGTTGCTGCCGTGCAAATAGCGCAAATTGCGGGTATGGCGGCTGTTTCCTCCGCGAAAATGTTCGGGTGCACTTTCGAGCAGTAACACGTCGGCACCGGCTTCCCGCGCGGTCATCGCGGCACAAAGTGCGGCATTGCCGCCGCCAACGATCAGCACGTCATAATTTTTTGACAAATTTATCCCGCTCTGGCTGCTGTCGGTCATTGGGTTTACGGTATTCTGCCCGGTTGAATTTCGGCACGGTGCCTGACCACACCTGGATGGATATCGGTGCCCGGTAGCATGCCAGATCGCACCGCAATTCAATCGGCCTCAAAGTTGATTGACAATCGGTATCGGTTATGCAACGAATTGATTCGTACCATAATTATATACTGGGAACAATAAAGAACTGGAATAATGGGACCATTGGTGTTCCATCTGGTTGAAAAATAATACGATTCATGGGATCTGCCCGCCATTGCCCTTGACACACTACCATTAATTTGGGAATTATTACTTTTTTTAGAAAGTCCGAGACGTACCGTTCGATTCGTATCTATCTTGTAAACGTAAAAAACAGTTTCAAGAAGATCAACAGCACCAAG
>JARFQH010000067.1 GCA_029287875.1 Desulfobacteraceae bacterium
GGATATCGTATTGCGCGGCAGTCGCTGGAGGCACAGGCGTTCAACAAACTGACAGCACTGCGGGAAATGAAAGCCAGCCAGGTGGAGGATTACTTCCGGCAAATCGCAGACCAGGTCGTTACCCTTTCCGAAGACCGCATGGTCGTGGAGGCCATGCAGGCTTTTAAAAAGGCGTTTCAACAAATCGACAAGGAATTGGGATATGACGGCAAAGAGCTCGAGGAGTTTGATTTGCGTCTGCGCCTTTACTATCAGGAAGAATTCCTGCCACGGCTCAATGCGAACCTCACACGCAACGCGGCACTTTCCAGCTATTGGCCGCCGGAACAAAAAACCCGGATCCTGCAGTACCTTTACATTGCGGCCAATCCTTTTGATACCGGCGCCAAACACACGATGGACCTGGCCCAGGACCACAGCACGTACACCCGCACGCACCGGCTTTATCATCCCATTATCCGCAATTATCTGCAAAAATTCGGTTACTACGACATTTTCCTGGTGGACCACGAGACCGGACACATTGTTTACACCGTTTTTAAGGAGGTGGATTTTGGCACCTCACTGCTGACCGGTCCCTATCGTGACACAAATTTTGGTCAGGTTTTTCGGGCCGCCCGCAACGCCGGCGCCAAAGACTTCGTGCGCCTGATCGATTTCAAACCCTATCACCCCTCTTACAACGGTCAGGCCTCATTTATTGCCTCGCCCATCTTCGACGGCCCGCAGCAGGTCGGGGTGCTGTTGTTCCAGATGCCGCTGGACCGGATCAACAACATCATGACCAACAACCAACGATGGTCGGACATCGGTCTGGGCGAAAGCGGCGAAACGTACATCGTGGGCCATGACTATAAGCTTCGAACCCAATCGCGGTTTCTGGCGGAAGACAAGCAGAATTATCTGCGGGTCATGAAGGACCTGGGCGTTCCGGCCGCCACCCTCAAAGAGATGGAAAACACGGGGCAGGCCATCGGGCTGCAGGAGGCCAAAACCCCGGGCGTGATTGACGCCTTAAACGGCCAAAGCGGAACCCTGATATTTTCCGACTATCGCGGATATCCCGTCCTCTCGTCGTACAAGCCGCTTGAAATTCCGGACGTTAATTGGGTGATCATGAGCGAAATCGACAAATCCGAGGCGTTTGCGCCGGCTGTCGCGCTGCGCAACAGCGTGCTGGTGTGGATGCTGGTCCTGATCATTGGCAGCGTCGTGGTGGCAATTGCTTTTTCGCGAACGCTCACCCGGCCGCTTCAGATGTTGTCGCAAAAGGCCGGCGACCTGGCGCAGGGCCGACTTGACATCGAAATCGAGACCGGGGGCCGCGGCGAGATCGCTGAGCTGGCCCGCAGCTTCGATGCCATGCGGCAGTCCATCAAAGCCTCCATCGAGCGGCAGGCTGCAATGATAGACGCACTGGCAACGCCTTTGATACCGCTGCAGGATGACGTGGTGGTGATGCCCCTGGTCGGGGAGTTTGACGAGCGGCGGATCAATCAATTGAATGAAGCCCTGGTCGACGGCATTCACGCCTCGCGCGCCCGGGTTGCCATCATCGACATCACCGGGGTAGCCGTGTTCAACCAGACCTTTGCATCCGGCTTGAGACGGGCGGTGGCCGCCGCCCGACTGCTCGGTGCCCAGGTGGTGGTCACGGGTATGCAGCCCGACATGGCCGGCGGGCTGGCCGACATCGACGAAAGCCTTCACGACGTGCAGACCCGACGCACGCTGCAGGACGGGATCGACTTCGCCGTGGGTCACCGGCGGCAGGCCTGGAAGGATAATCTGAGGGTTATGGAAAAGGAGTCATAAGGATGAGTGATCAATTAGCGATAGTGCCGGATGAAACGGGCGTTTCCAGTTTGGCAACGCTGCTGGAGCTTTATACCATCAGCGAGGACGACATACGCCGGATTCGGTCTTTTGGAGATATCATCGTGCCGCAGCTGGACGAATTCGTGCGTCTGTTTTACGAATGGTTGAAAAAACAGCCTGAGTTTGAGGAGTTCTTCCCGGATCAGGAAACCCTTACCTATGTGCAAAAAATGTCACGCAATTATTGGGAGGAGTTCTTTCGCCATGAGCTAAATGACGATTACATTCAGAAGCGGCACAAGGTCGGAGAGACCCATGCCCGCATCGGGCTGCCGTTGACGATTTATTTTGCCGCCATGAATTTTTCGCTAAAAGTGGTGACCGAGGAACTGTATGACGACAGTCTGCCGCTGGAGGATTACGTGTTGGCGGTGCGTGCGGTCACCAAGCTGGTGCACCTGGATACCGGCATGGTGGTCGAAACTTACACGCGCATGACCCAGGAGGCCATGACTGCCCAAAGCCGTTCACTGATGGAGATGTCCACCCCGGTGACGCAGATATGGGAGGGCGTGCTCTTTTTGCCCATTGTCGGCATTGTCGACTCCAGGCGTGCCCAGGAGATCATGAATGCCACCCTGGCAAAGATCTCGCAGAGCCAGTCCCGGGCCTTCATCATGGACATCAGCGGGGTGGCCGTTGTGGATACCGCGGTGGCCAACTACCTGATCAAGGTGACTAAAGCCACCCGGTTGATGGGCTGCGAATGCACCATCTCCGGAGTTTCGCCGGCCATTGCCCAGACCATTGTCGAGCTGGGCATCGACGTCGGCACGGTCAAGACAACGGCGACGATGCAAGATGCCCTGCTGGACGCATTTCGTCGATTGAACCTGAAATTCGGCGGAGGACGCTGAAGATATGGCCGCTTCGACCGTTCAACGCATTCCCCTGCAGGTTGCCCGTGGCTGCGTCGTGGCCTCCATTCAGATCGATCTCGGCGCCGAAGTGCTGCGGCAGTTTCGTTGTGATCTGCTGGAATGCCTGCAGACATCCCAGGCCAGCGGCGTCATCCTCGATGTATCCGGACTCGAGGTCATTGATCTGGAGGATTACAACGGGCTGCTGCGAACCATGGAGATGGCTGCCGTTATGGGAGCGATCCCGGTTCTTTCCGGGCTCAAACCCGGGGTGGTATCGGCGCTGATCGATCTGGGCGCCGAGGCCGAGGGCGTCAACGCCGCGCTGACTCTCGACGATGCCTTTCGTTTGCTGGACGAAATTCGAGATATTCCGGAACTCCCGGAGGAAGCGATGGACAATGGCCAAGCATCAGGTTAGGATCCCGGTAAGAGATGGCTCCGGTGTGGCCTGGTCCGTGCTGGAAGCCAGAAAAATGGCAAAGGCCATCGGATATGATGAGCACATCGGCCAGATGATTGCCACCGCGGTGTCGGAATTGGCTTACAATATCATCAAATATGCCGGTCGCGGGGAAATTCTCATGGGCCAGATTACGGCCGGCAGCCGGGTGGGCGTAGAAGTGATTGCCCGGGATAGAGGCCCGGGCATCGAGGACACCCAAAAAGCCATGGCAGACCATTTCAGCTCCGGCGGTACCCTTGGACTGGGACTGCCCGGTGTCAAACGAATGATGGATGAATTCGACCTGGCGTCGCAACCGGGCCAGGGGACGACGGTGATCATTCGCAAATGGCGCTAAAGAGAGACCTCTGGATCACAGCATGCAACAAACCAGGCACAAACTGAACATCGGCGACATCAACATCGCATCGTTTTCGCGGCCCTGCCCGGGTGAACGGGTGAACGGCGATACGGTGGTCATCGAGCGTCGTGACACAACTCTGTTTCTGGCCCTTATCGATGCGCTGGGTCACGGACCGCCGGCCCATGCGGTGGCCGTGCGGGCCGCGCGCTTCCTGCGCAACGACTGGAGCAGCGACGTAAACGACACCATCTATCGTTTGCATGCCGAGCTAAAAGGAACTATCGGCGCGGTGGCAGGGATTTGTGTTTTGGATACCGTCACACTCAAGCTGTGCTATACCGGCGTCGGCAATACGGTTTTTCGAACCATCGGCTCCCATGCAACCCGCCTGTATTCGACCGAGGGCGTTATCGGCAGTCGAATGCGTCAACCGCCGCTACAGACCGTCCCACTAAACCGATCCGACATCATTTTGCTTTACAGCGATGGCGTCAGCGATCGTTTCGATGTAGAACACTATCCCCAGATTCTGTACCACAGCGCCCGGGCGATTGCCCGCAAAGTGGTGGATAAATTCGGGAAATCGCACGATGACGCCACCTGCATCGTAATGAGGTACGGGAGATGATCCATTTAGGCAACATTCAAATCAATCATCCGCAAGCATTCGTAGAAGCGCGCAACAAGATCCGCACCGTCGCCGCACTGTTTACCGACGATACGGTTGCGGCAACCCGGCTGGCAGCGGCAACTTCCCAGATCTGTCGCTCACTGGACGGCGGGGCCGCCGCGCGAACCATTGCCGTAGATTTGGAAAGCGAAAACCATCACGTCGCGCTAGTCTTTACGGTCGAAAGCGGTGATTTGGCAGACTCCCTGGGACCACTCGAGCTGTTCTTCGACCAGGTTGCCAGACAGCAGACCCCCGAGGGAGCTGCGGTGGTAAAACTTTACAAATGGATCCACGGCAGGGCGTCCACGCCGGATTCGATCGCCCGGGCCAAGGCCGTTTTCCAGAAAAAAAGTCGCGATGAGCTCCTGGCCGAAATCCAGACCCAGAACCTCGAGCTCGAAAAGCATCGCAGCAATCTGGAGCAAACCGTCCGAAAGCGTACCCGGGAGTTGGAAAGCGCCACCGAACAGATCAAAGAAAGCGAAGAGCGCAGTCGCCTGCTGCTGGAATCCGTCGGTGATGGTATCTTCGGCGTCGACAGCGGCGGTGCCGTCAACTTCATCAATCCGGCCGGTCTGAGTATGCTGGGATTTGACGCGCAAGAGATTCTGGGACACAGGATCCACGACCTGACCCACCACACGCGGGAGGATGGAACGTCCTACCCGGTAGAGGAGTGCCCCATGTATCATTCCTATACCAGGGGAGTCACCGGACAAACGGATGACGAGGTGCTCTGGCGCAAGGACGGAACCCGTTTTCACGCGGAATACACCAGCAAACCGATTGTCAAAGACCATCAGGTGAGCGGGGCCGTGGTGGTATTTCGTGATATCAGCAAGCGCAAGCAAGCAGAACGCGAGCTACAGGAGGCCAAGGAGGCGGCGGAGGTAGCCACCCAGACCAAAAGCGATTTTCTGGCCAACATGAGCCACGAGATCCGAACGCCGATGAACGCCATCATCGGCATGTCGCATCTGTGCCTGGGTACGAAACTGCAGCCCAAGCAGCGGGACTATGTGGAGAAGGTTCACTTTTCCGCCAACTCCCTGCTCGGCATCATCAACGATATCCTGGATTTTTCCAAGATCGAGGCCGGCAAGCTGGAAATGGAGAGCGTCCCTTTTCGCCTGGACGAAGTGCTGGACAACCTGGGGAATCTGATGGCCCTCAAGGCTCAGGAGAAGGGTTTGGAAGTCCTGTTCGGCAGCCACCCCGACGTGCCGCGCGCACTGGTCGGCGACCCGCTGCGCTTGGGACAGGTGCTGCTGAACCTGGCCGGAAATGCGGTGAAATTCACCGAGCAAGGGGAGATCGACCTCCGCATCGAACCGCACCTGATCACCGAGGACAAGGCGGAGATCTGCTTCCGGGTGCAGGACACCGGCATCGGCATGAGCCCCGAGCAGGTCGGCAAGCTGTTTCAGTCTTTCAGCCAGGCCGACACTTCCACGACCCGCAAATACGGCGGAACCGGTCTGGGCCTGGCCATCAGCAAGAAACTGGTGGAAATGATGGACGGCCGCATCTGGGTGGAAAGCGAGCCCGGCCAGGGCACGGCGTTCATTTTCACGGCGGTCTTCGGGCGCGCGTCCGAAATGGAGCAAACGATAAAAACCGAAACGCCCGCCGACCTCGACAAGCTCAAAGTGCTGGTGGTGGATGATGTCGCCAGCACCCGTGAAATGCTGAAGGTAACCCTTGAAGCCTTTTCTTTCCGCGTGACCTGCCTGGAATCAGGCCGCAAGGCCTTGACGGAGCTGGAAACCGCGTCGGCTGACGATCCCTATCGGCTGGTGCTGATGGATTGGAAAATGCCGGACATGGACGGCACCGAGACCGCCCGCCGGATCAAGGGCCATGAAAATCTGCCGGAGATCCCCACGATTATCATGGCCACGGCTTACGGCCGGGAGGAGGCCATGCAGCAGATCGAGGAGATCGGCCTGGAGGGATTCCTGATCAAGCCCTTTACCCCGTCGACCCTGCTGGACACCATCATGGGGGTTTTCGGGCACCTGGGCGGATTCCGCAAGGCGGGGCGGTCTGAAGACGACTGGACCATCCAAACCCTCGAAGATCTTCGGGGGGCAACTGTTCTGCTGGCCGAAGACAACAAAATCAATCAGCAGGTTGCGCAGGAACTGCTGAGCCAGGCCGGGCTGACGGTCACAATCGCCGAAAACGGGCGCGAGGCGGTGGAGATGGTCGCCGGGCAGTCCTTCGATGCCGTTCTGATGGACATTCAAATGCCGGAGATGGACGGCTACGAAGCCACAAGGCGAATTCGGAAGTTGGAAGGAGAAAGGCGGGACAAAATCGGAAAGAAATCCGAGTCAAAATCCGAAATCCGAAATCTAAAATTTAAAATCAAAAGCCTTCCGATCATCGCCATGACGGCCAACGTCCTGGCGGGTGACCGGGAGAAGTGTCTGGCCGCCGGGATGGACGACCATGTCGCCAAGCCCATCGAGCCCAATGAACTGTTCGGCACCCTGGTCAAATGGATCGCCCCCCAGGATCCGGGCAGCGCACCGCAACCGGATTCGCAGACGTCGCTCGAGACGGATGCAGCACAAACGCTGCCTGCTAAACTGGCAGGCATTGATGTGGCGGCCGGTTTGAAGCGGCTGGGCGGCAACCAAAAACTTTTCCGTAAGCTGCTGGTGGAATTTTTGCAGGATCATCGCGCGGATGCCGGCGCCATCCAGGCGGCTCTGGAAAACGGTGACTTGGAACTGGCCCAACGAATTGCACACACCCTCAAAGGGGTGTCGGGGTCCATCGGTGCCGGGGCGCTTCATGCGGCCGCTGAAGCGCTGGATGCTGCGCTCAAGCAGGGGCCGTTGGAAACCGACGACGACCTGTTGTCCCGCCTGGAGGAGGAACTGATGATGGTCATGCAGGGTTTGGAAGTGCTGTCTGCTTCCAGCGAAAAGGTAGATATAGCCCCGGTAGAAACGGTTGCGGTGGATTTTGAGGCCGTATCGGCGCTATTGGATGACCTGCAATCCCTGTTGGAAGAAATGGACCCTGAGTCCGAGGAAAAAGTGAGCGCCTTGAAAGCACAATATGGCAGCGGTGCCCATCAGGACCTGTTGCAAACGCTGTCCAAGCAGGTCGATGATTTTGAATTCGAAGCGGCCCTGCAGACGCTGGAAAGTATTAGGGATACGTTAAATAAGGAGAGGTAAAGGGAGGGGCCGATGGCCGAAGAACAGCAAAAAATATTGGTCGTCGATGATGAACGGTTGAATATCAACGTACTCGTCGATCTGCTCAAACCGGACTACAAGATGATGGCTGCCAAAAATGGCGAACAGGCCTTAAAGGCGGTGAAAATCGCGAATCCGCCGGATTTGATCCTGCTGGACATCATGATGCCGGAAATTGACGGTTACGAAGTCTGCCGACGCCTGAAAGCGGACAAAGCTACCCGGGATATTCCGGTGATATTCATCACGGCCATGGGCGAAACCAGCGATGAAACCAAAGGTCTCGAAGTGGGGGCCGTGGACTACCTCACCAAACCCATTTCCCCGCCTATCGTCCAGGCCCGAGTGAAGACCCATCTGGCCCTGAGGCGCAACATGGCGGAGCTGCAAAAAGCCTACGGTGTCATCGAAGCCCAAAAAGAGCGGATGCAGGAGGAACTCAACGTGGGGCGCTCCATACAAATGAGCATGGTGCCTCAGAAATTTCCTGCCTTTCCGGATCGCGATGAATTTTCCATCCACGCCGCCTTGCACCCGGCCCGGGAGGTGGGGGGCGATTTTTATGACTTTTTTTTCATCGATGAAAATCGCCTTTGTGTCTGCATGGGCGATGTCTCCGGCAAAGGGGTTCCGGCGGCCCTGTTTATGGCCGTTACCCGGACCTTGATCAAGGCCCGGGCTGCAGACGACACCTCGACCGCCAGTATTATCACCCGCGTCAATGATGAAATCAGCAGCGACAATCCGACCTATATGTTTGTCACCATGTTTCTCGGGATTTTGAATACTCTAACCGGCGAATTGAATTATACCAATGCTGGAC
>JARFQH010000082.1 GCA_029287875.1 Desulfobacteraceae bacterium
CGAAAAATTGCACATTTCTGGATCGGAAACTTATCAGTGCTCTTTATGAAACCGCGGATGGACACTATCTACCGCAGCATGGCAAAAAAAACATGCGGGCTGCTGACGCGTGGTGCCGGCTCATCAATCGGCGCAGGCAAAGTCACCGTCACTGCAGTGGCTCTGAGGTCGGCCGTATGTCGTCCTTTGTTCCAAATAGAAGATCATTGCCTGGTGGGCGGTTTCTTTCAAGACGGGATCCTGAATGCCGAGCAGCCAGGATCTTCTCCTCTCGATAAGGACCCACAAAAGCCCGATGACTGTCAAACCGGTGTATAAGATGACGTGGAGTGCCGTTTCCAGCCGAATCGGCAGCAGGATGCTGAGCAACAGTACGACCGACACGACCGACATCAGTTGGGTTCGAATGGTGGCCGAGATATGATTTTGACGCCGAATCGTCCACAGATAGAATTCGGCCCTTTTTCTGCTCCAGTATGTTTCACCAAGACTCAGGTTTTGCATGACATTCCCCCTTGGATAGCACTGTTCGGAACTATTAAATTTAACTTAACTATGCATTGGATTCTGTCAATCACTTTGACTGAAAGCCAACCGGGAGTAAGTGAATCGACGTGGCACGCATCGAGTTGAACCTGCCCAAGACCTTTGCTTTCTCTACCGATGTTCGCGTGCGTATCAGCGACATCAATTACGGCAACCATCTCGGCAATGACGCCCTTCTTTCGTTGGTCCACGAGGCCCGATTGCAGTTCTTGCAAAGTCGGGGATTCTCGGAATTGGACATCGACGGCTGCGGATTGATCCTGACCGATGCCGTCATCGTGTATAAATCGCAGGGATTTCACGGCGACCTGTTGACCATACTTGCGGCCGTGGGTGACTTCAACAAATACGGCTGTGATTTTTTTTACAAAGTCATTCGAAAAAACGGGGGCAAGGAAGTGGCCCGTGCCAAAACAGGTATCGTTTTTTTTGACTACAACCGTCAAAAGATGGTGCCCGTGCCGGCGGCATTCTTCAAAGCATGCGGGACTCAACTGGCATAACCGCTTAGTACGTAGATAGACTTTTCAAGCCTCCGTTATGGCTCGAGCTGCCATGAGCGAATAACATTTAGCTGAACCTCCGGGTGCCACCATGCCCGCTATTTTTTAACCAAAGGAGGATAAAATGACCGTAAAACTAACCTGGTATAGCCACGCCTGTTTCCTGATCGACACGGGAGATGAAAAACTGCTGACCGATCCATTTCTGACCGGAAATCCGCTGGCCCCGGTCACGGCCGATAGTGTTGTCGCGGATTACATCCTGGTGTCTCACGGCCACGGCGACCACGTCGGCGACACCGTCGCAATCGCCCAGCGAACGGGTGCCACCGTGATTGCCAACTTTGAAATACAGAACTGGCTTGCGGGGCAGGGGGTGGATAACGGGCATCCCCAGCACATCGGCGGTGGTTTCGACTATCCCTGGGGGCGTGTCAAGCTGACGATGGCCCAGCACGGATCGGCGCTGCCTGACGGGAGCTACGGCGGCAACCCGTGCGGATTTCTTTTTTACATTCAGGGCAAAAAAATATATCACGCCTGTGACACCGGCCTGTTTTACGACATGAAACTCATCGGAGAAGAGGGGATCGATCTGGCCATTCTGCCCATTGGTGATAACTTTACCATGGGCCCGGTCGACGCCTTGAGGGCCGTCAAGTTGATCGAACCAGCCCGGGTGGTGCCGATACATTACAACACCTTCGACATCATCAAACAAGACCCGGACGACTGGGCTGAAAAGGTGCGCGGAGAAACGAAAGCCGCTGTGACAGTTATGAAGCCCGGCGACACGATTGAGCTCTGACCGCAGATGTGATCTGGAGGGCTGATACACCAGGAGACAAACGCCATGGATTTGACGGCTGAAGACCGGCGCCTTGACGATCATCGCCGACGCCGTGCAAACTGGAAAAAATGGGGACCTTACCTGAGCGAGAGAGGGTGGGGAACGGTACGGGAAGACTACAGCGCTGACGGCAGTGCCTGGGAGTATTTCCCCCATGAGCATGCGGCGAGCAGAGCGTACCGTTGGGGAGAAGACGGCCTGGCCGGGATTTCCGACCGGCACCAGTACCTCTGCTTTGCCCTGGCGCTCTGGAACGGAAACGACCCGATATTGAAGGAGCGTCTGTTCGGTCTGACCGGTGCCGAAGGCAATCACGGCGAAGACGTCAAAGAATATTACTTTTACCTGGACAACACCCCCACCCACAGCTACATGAAAATGCTCTACAAATACCCGCAGGCGCGATTCCCATACACGGACCTGGTGGAAGAAAGCAGGCGTCGCGGGTTTCTCGACTTCGAATACGAACTCTTGGATACGGGGGCCTTTGGCGAAAACCGCTATTTTGATGTGGGGGTCGAATATGCCAAGGGCGGACAGGAGGATATCCTCGTTCTGATTACCGTGGCCAACCGCGGGCCGGAATCCGCCGTTTGTCATGTCTTGCCGACACTGTGGTTCCGGAACACTTGGAGTTGGGGTTACGACGGCGGCCCCATGGGGGACGTGCCCGAAAAACCGATTCTAAACAAGATCGAAGGACCTGTGGCGGTATCGACGATTGAAGCAGTCCATCCTGCCATCGAATCCTATCATCTCTATGCCGACGGTGCCCCGGGGCTTCTGTTTACCGAAAACGAAACCAACACCGAAGGACTCTATCAGAAGCCTAATGGCTCGCCATATGTCAAAGATGCTTTTCATCGCTTCGTTGTCGCTGGCGAGGCCCGAGCGGTCAATCCAGCCCAGAACGGGACCAAGGCTGCCGCCCATTATGTCATTGATCTGCGGCCCGGAGACATCCGTCGTTTTCGGCTTCGCTTGACTGCCAATCCGCAGCCGCTGCCATTTGAAGACTTCGATGAAACGGTCGCGCGCCGCCGGCAGGAGGCAGACGCGTTTTACGCGACGGTCCAAAAGACGGGGCTGAGTCGTGAGGAAAAGCGTATTCAACGACAGGCCTTGGCCGGGATGCTCTGGTCGAAGCAATTCTATTACTACAATGTCGAGCAGTGGCTGCATGGCGATCCGGCCCTTCCGGTCGTCGATCCTGATATTTATCGGCGCAACAATAAATGGGACCACCTCAACAACTTCGATATTATCTCTATGCCCGACAAATGGGAGTATCCCTGGTATGCCAGTTGGGATTTGGCATTTCACTGCATTCCCTTTGCGCTTATCGACACCGATTTCGCCAAACGACAACTGGTGCTGATGGCCCGCGAATGGTACATGCACCCCAACGGGCAGTTGCCGGCTTACGAGTGGAGCTTCGGTGACGTGAATCCCCCGGTTCATGCTTGGGCGGCCTGGCGGGTATACAAGATAGAGGCCAAACAGAGGGGCACGGCCGACCGCCGATTTCTGGAAAGCATCTTTCACAAGCTGCTGCTCAACTTCACCTGGTGGGTTAACAAGAAAGACGAGGAGGGCAAGAACGTTTTTCAGGGAGGATTTCTCGGTCTGGACAATATCAGCATCTTCGACCGCAGCAAGCCGTTGCCGACTGGCGGTCACCTCGACCAGTCCGATGGCACTTCCTGGATGGGATTCTACTGCCTTGAAATGTTGAAAATTGCCCTGGAGCTCGCAAGGGAGGATCCGGTTTATCAGGACACGGCCTCCAAGTTCTTCGAGCACTTCCTGCGGATCGCCAACGCCATGACGGGTAACTACCGGCACGGTTTGAGCCTCTGGAACGAGGAAGACGGTTTCTTCTACGATGCCCTGCATCTGCCCGACGGCCGTGTCATTCCTTTGAAAGTTCGGTCCCTGGTCGGACTGATGCCGCTTTTGGCCGTAGAAACGTTGGAACATGATCTTGTGGAGAGTCAGCCCGTCTTCAAGCGCCGGATGAATTGGTTTTTCAGAAACCGCAGCTATCTTAGAGATCGAGGCCACGTCGCCTGCGTTCAGGCGCCGGGTGCGCATGCACGGCGGCTGCTGTCGATCGTCAATCGCGAACACCTGCTTCGGTTACTTGGACCCATGCTGGATGAAAATGAGTTTCTCTCCGAATTTGGTATCCGCTCCCTTTCCAAGATCCATCGGGACCACCCATACACCTTTCGCGTCGATGGCCAGGATCACACCATCAGCTACCAACCGGCCGAATCGGAAAGCGGTCTTTTCGGCGGCAATTCAAACTGGCGCGGACCGGTTTGGTTCCCCATCAATTACCTGCTCATCGAAGCCCTGCAGCGGTTCAACCACTACTATGGCGACTCGTTAAAGGTGGAATGCCCCACCGGCTCGGGCCGGCTGATGACACTTGGCGAAGTGGCCGCAGATCTGTCACGGCGCCTCATCCGGCTGTTTTTGCGTGACGCTGACGGTTTGCGGCCGATTTATGGCGGGGTAGAGGTATTGCAAAATGATCCTCATTGGCGGGATCTGATTCTTTTCAACGAATACTTTCATGGCGACAATGGCGCCGGCCTGGGGGCCGGTCACCAGACAGGCTGGACCGGTCTGGTGGCCAAGCTCATACAGCAGTCCGGAGCGGGATGACCCTTTATCCCGGGTTTGCCGAAAGGGGATAACGACGGATATTCTGAGCAATTTTACGGTTGAGCCGCTCCTGGGGGGTAGAGAAAAAGCAGCTGATTCCTTTCGCGGTCTGCCTGCGGGATTCCTCTACAAAGTAGTCGAGCAACAGCAGATCCGTCGCCACTTCTCGACCGACGCGGCGGGCGGCTTCTATGCGGGCGAGAACGGCCATAATACCGTAAAGGTGAAGACTGAGTGTGGCGATTCGGCGCAGCAGAAACTCTTTTGCATAGATTTTCTTGCCGTAGATAAGCGTGGCGGCATGAACCATCACGCGTATCCATCGGGCGTTCGAAGCGGCTTCGCGCAAGGCTCGGTCCATTTCTTTCTGGTTGAAGTGCAACCGCCAGCGGGGGCGAGAGAAAAGGCTTTTGAACAGAAAAGAGATTTGGGCGCCTTTCGAATGGGACACAGCTTGCAAGCGTTTGGCCAATCGGCGAATCATATAGAGCGCCGGATAAATGGAATGTATTTCGGTCGTTCCTTCGAAGATGGTGGTGACCCTGAAGTCCCGCATCCGCATCTCGTATGGCTGAGTGGCCAGATAGCCAGCTCCGCCGGCTACTTGGAGTGCGTCATAGAGGGTGTCCCAGGCCCGGGTGGTGCCGAAGAGTTTGCAGTGGGAACTTTCGATGGCCACCGGGGCAAGCGGATCATCATTCAGCATGTCGGCGGTGAAAGACGTCATGGCCGACGCCACATACCCGTTGACGCTTGCCTTGACCATTTTTTCCTGGATCAGTTCAAAGTTGTCGATCGGGACGCCGAACTGCTTCCGGGTGGCGGATCTTTTTTTCATGTCCTTAAGTGACTGCCTGATCGTTCCGGCGGACCCGGCCCCTAATGCAATCCGTCCATGATTGAGGATCGTCATGGCGATCTTGAACCCGTCGCCCGGCTTTCCCAGAAGATTTTCGCGCGGCACGTGCACGTTTTTGAACTGAATGGTGGCGGTGGAGCTGGCTTTCAGACCCATTTTGGGCATATCCTTGCCGATGGTGACACCCTGCCAGCCGGTTTCGACGATAAAAGCCCCCATGAAGCCGGGCGCTGAAGGATCCATCTGCGCAAATACAGTCAACCCACCGGCATAATTGGCGTTTGTGATGTAGGATTTCTGTCCGTTGAGGATGTAGTGCCGACCATCGGGAGAGAGAACGGCGGTGGTTTCAATGCTTTTGGCATCCGAACCGTGCCGCGGTTCGGTCAGTGCATACGAGAATATCATTTCTCCGGATGCAGCCGGTTTGAGATATTTTTCTTTTTGGGCCTCGGTTCCGAAGAGTAAAATGCCCTTGGTGCCGATCGACAGGTGCGCCAGGGACGTGAAACCGAGCGATATATTCAGTGCAACGATTTCCTCGGTTACTCTCAGGTAGCGTTGCAGGCTGAGTCCCATCCCGCCATACGCCGCCGGAATGTTGAGACCGAAAAAACCGATCTGCTTCAGCCGTTTCATTGCCGCTTCCGGTATGACACCCATTTTGTCCAGCTGGGCTGCCGGGAATTCCGCATGGATTTCCTGAAATCGGCGGATCAGCTCGAGTGTTTTTTCGTCCGCAGCAAGATCACTATAGTTTCGCACCCGTCCGATATCGAGAACACCGAAGATCGCATTGATCAAAAAGGTATCATCCTGCATACTACACTCCTGTCATCTTGCCGCTTGTTATCGTTTAGGGTTCACCAGAAAATGTGAGAAAATGTAAATCATAACAAAATGTGCCGTTCGTAAATGACCTTTAAAATAATCCGTTGGGACACGGCTGTAAACAGCCCCCTGTGGAAAGAAGATTGCGGGGAGTCCGTTCCGGTGATATAAAATTTAAAAACCTGATGTATCCGACAATGGTGCCACCACCCCAAGAGATTCGGTCTTTAGACGAAGGCCTTCCTGCTGCGGGGGACAGGCACACGGCAGTGACCGTGAACGACAGCGACCGCACGACATCACTTTGCGGCCGTCAAAGAGGAGGTTTTATGCCAAGGAAAAAACCAGACAAACTGGAACCGGTCGGGAAGCGAATAAAAAAAGCACGGATAGCCAAAAAAGTCACCTTCGACCGGCTGGCAAACGAAACCGGCTTCTCAGTCGACTATCTGAAACAGATCGAATCCGGCAAAGAGATTCCGCCGGTCGGTGCGCTGCTGCAGATATCGCGCGCACTCGAACTCGACGCCGGTTTTCTGTTGCGGGAAGAGGAAGCCAATCTGAAAAAGCGTATCAAGGCATTCACCAAACGAACCGAGAACTATGCCTATACGACGTTGACGCCCGGGGCGGAAAACAAACACCTGAAGGCTTTCAAAGTCACTGTCGACGCCCAGCAGGACCACAAGGGCGTCGGCTACCAGCACGAGGGTGAGGAGTTTGTCTACGTGTTGAAAGGCGTTATGGAGATCATCGTCGGCGATCACGTCAACCGGCTGAAAACCGGCGATTCCCTGCATTTCAACTCGGGGATCCGGCACAAGATGCGCAATGTCGGTAAAGAAAATGCCGAACTCATTGTCGTCGTTTACGGCCACTGAAGCCGGACGATCGCCAGGAGATTCTCTGATGAGAGCTTTTTAAGTAAAGCGTATGAACCTTAAGGGAGTTCCACCGACAGGGGAGGGTCTGGTCTATGTCGATACAGCTCACCGATGAGCAGTTGATGATTCAGTCGATGGTCAGGGATTTTGCTCGGGAAGTCATTGCCCCCACAGCCGCCGAAAGAGACAAAAACAAGGCTTTCCCGGCCGAAAACCTGAAACGGCTGGCCGAGCTTGGTTTCATGGGTATGATGGTGCCGCCGGAATACAACGGTTCGGGCGCCGACACCGTGAGCTATGTTCTGGCACTTGCCGAGGTGGCCTATGCGTGTGCCGCCACCGCTGTGGTCATGTCGGTGCACAACTCAATCGTCTGCGAGAGTATTCTGCGTTACGGCAGTGAGGCGCAGAAACAGCAGTGGCTCAAGCGCCTGGCCGTTGGCGAGCTCCTGGGGGCTTTTGCATTGACCGAACCCCATGCCGGATCCGACCCCCTGCGCCAGAGTACCAAGGCCGTCCGTGACGGTAATGATTACGTGTTGAACGGGACCAAACGCTTTATCACCACCGCAAAGAACGCCGGTCTGATCATCGTTACCGCCAAGACCGACGAGGTTGCCCGGCATCGCGGGATCAGCGCCTTCATCATACCGCAGGGCGCGGCCGGTCTCGCCGTCGGTCATCTGGAGGACAAGATGGGCCTGCGCGCCTCGGACACCGCCGACTTGATCTTCGAGGATTGCCGGGTCCCGGCCGAAAACCTTCTGGGAAGCGAAGGCGAGGGATTCAAAATCGCCATGACGGCGCTTGACGGCGGTCGTATCGGCATCGCGGCCCAGTCCGTCGGGGTGGCCCAGGCGGCACTGGATGCGGCCGTTCAATACGCCAAGGAGCGTGAACAGTTCGGTCAGAGTATTTCCAAGTTTCAGGGGCTGCGCTGGATAGTCGCCGATATGGCTACCGAGATCGAGGCCGGCCGGCAGTTGATGCTCTCAGCGGCGGCCATGAAAGATCGCGGCGTTAATTTCAGCATGCAGGCCTCGATGGCCAAGCTCTACGCCTCCGAAATGGTCAACCGCGTGACGGCCCGGGCAGTCCAAATGCACGGCGGATATGGATTCATCCGCGAGTACCCGGTTGAGCGGTTTTACCGAGACGCACGGGTTTTCACGATCTACGAGGGCACCTCGGAAATTCAGCGCATCGTCATCTCCAACCACATTTTCCAGGACAAGCGCACCCCTTGACAGCACGGGGTGCGGTTTCCTGCGTCACTCACTCTTCCATCCGAGGCCGGTTCGCCGATCAGGCGACCTCGAATGCGCCGGGGTAAAATGATTCGGATTCGGTCAACAGCAGCCAGCGTTGCTGCAAGGACACGTCCGCAAAACCGATGGACAGGTATTCGGCGGCATGTGGGAGGAATAAATCCTGCCAAGCCTTCAGTTGCGTTGCCGGGCAAGGGGAATCGACGAGAATGCCGTCCAGTTCCGCAAGCCGTTGAAGATCGGAGAGTTCCGGCAGGTTCGGATGGTCCCACCAGAAGACCTGCCGCTGCATATCACCGGTGAAACGCGGCGACTGCCGTCGCGTGACGAGTGTGAAGAGGGCGCAGCGGTTGCCGGGTGCCGGAAGTAGATAGCGGTAATCCAGATCGAGAAAATGCGGGCGTTTCAATTGAACGGCCTCGAGCAGCTTGTCGGTGTTTGGCACGTCTCGCGGTTCGATGAAGACAACCTCTAATGGCGTGAACGGGTTAGCGGTGGTCAGAATTTCGAGTGCTCGGGCCGTGAAGGCCGCATCGTTCAGGTTCGGGCCGATAAAGACCTGATAGGGGTGGGTCAGTTTTTGGGCCAACTCCTGGAGGTCGGATATCGAGCGGACCGATTCCAGGATCAGCTTCGAGAGGCCGAGGCGTTTTCCCGGGCGAACATAATGGTCCGGGCTCAACCATTTGCCGGCCTTGTGGGGATTGCGCCAGGCAATGTCCAGCCCCGGCATTGGATACAGATTGACGTCGAGGCGGGCTTCGGCGTAATCGAATGCCTCCAGCAGATTTTCGCCGGAAAAGGACGGCGTGGCCATCACGGGATAGGGCGGCTCTGGTTCGAAAATCAGGCCGAGCGCCCGGCTCCGCGTTCGGAAGTCGGTACCCGGTAAAACAGCCAGAGGAAAGACCTGCACGTCTTGCTGCAGGCCATTTTCAACGATGAAATCGACCGAGCGTTTGAACCCGTCCAGGTTGTCGCCCGGCAGGCCGGCAATCAAGTCGATAGTGGCGGAGATGCCGCGCTCATTGAGCAGCGATACGCCCGCCAGGAAGCGTGCGGGATCGGTGGAGCGGTTCATCAGGTCAAGAGCCTGCGGGTTGATCGTCTGCAAGCCGATTTCAAACCAACTGAATCCGGCGGCCGCAAATCGGTCGGCCAGACAAGCGTCCAGCCGATCGGCCCTGATTTCGCTGATCAGGGCCAGGTTTCTACGGTGGTTGATGGTCATGATTTTTTCGAGCAACGTCTCGATCCCGGGCCGGGTGTTGAGGGTCGGGTCCAGAAAATAGAGCTCGGAGTGCTTATGGACCGCCGCCCATTCGACGGCTTCAAGGAGCAGGGGGGCAGACTTGAACGTCAGGTGCTGGCGGGACTTGCCATAGCTGCAGTAGCCGCAACGGAAGGGGCAGCCGCGTTGGGTCTCCAACAGCACCATATCTTCGATTTCCGGCTCCAGCAGCCCCGCCGGATAGGGGCTGGGGTTTGACTGGAACAGCTTGTCGGCGCAAGCTGCGGCTGTTTTTTTCTGCCAGAACGTGTCGTCCTGCAGCAAGTGTCGGAACACGGCTTCGCCTTCGCCGTACACGAGAAAATCGACGGATTCGGATCGTACCAACCGATTATCGGGGGTGATTTCCGGACCACCGAACACGATGCGGCAATTACCGGCTTCTTTAATCTTTTCTGCGAGATGCAACGATCGCCGCAAGTTCCAGCTGTAGACCGAAAAACCGACAATAGCCGGTTCCCTGGACAGGATCTCATACAACAGGGCGGCATCGCCGAGATACGAGACGATGCTCTCAGGCACAATCTCCACCACCGTGCCGGGAATGTCGACCGCCGCCTGTTTGAGGCAAGCAGCGGCCAGCGGAATGTTTCCGGTCTGTTTTCCGTAGTTCAGCTGTGGAATCGGAAGCTGCAGCAGCAACGCGCGAATCATGAGGATATCCTGTCAAACCGGCGGATATTTCGGGAGGTCAACCGGTGACGGCGGTAAGAACGCGTCGGAGCCATTTCGATGAATCGCGCCAAAGGCGCCTCAAACTGAGGCGCTTGTTTAAATCGATCAGCCGGAGGGTCGGCAGGCCGTTTTCGAATCGAAGCCACCCGAACCCTTGGGGATGCCGTTGGCCCGGAAGCAACCGGCGGACATCAATTTTTCGACATCCGGACACGCGCACTGGGGACACACCGGTGCGGTATCATCGGCCGACAAGGACAGGTATTCGAAACAGTGGCAGCAGCTTTTGCACTGGTATTCATAAATCGGCATTGGGCACTTCCTCACTTTCAACTGGGTTCAGTTTTATTTTTAGTGCTTTATGAGAAGATCGAGGCCAGAGCGTTACATTTTTTTTGCGGATCAGGGTTTCCAACGCACGGGCAGACCGGGAACATCGACCCCCGATGGCTCATGGTGTCTTTTTCCGCTTTCAATTGCATCTGTTTTCGACCGCCACCGATAAAGCGCTTCCCAAATCTGGTAATAGGCATCCTTCCGTAAGCGGTCTTCCACGGGCACGATGGCTTCTTTTACAGACGGATAGTCGATCTGGAGGGCGCAGTCAGCCAGATAAGCCGACCATGCTTGTTTGGCGATTTTGACGCTGTAGCGGTAGGCGGTGCCGAAATTTTCCGTGATTTGCCCCTCATCGCAATAACCGCTCAACCGCTTGACCAAGCGGCAGATATCCTCTTTGGACTGGGACCTCACCGCCAGTTCGTCCGCGCGGCAGGTTTTATCCCAGACCACCGAGAAAAATCCTTCTCGGGTGAAAACCCACATGATGTAAACTCCTTTGCACATTCCTGGATCGGAAGTTGATCCATGCTCTCAATAAAACCCTGGATCGGCATTTTACGGTTCTGTTCGATGTATTATTGTAAAATTTATATTTTGAGCTTATGGTATACCACAAACCAGCCCTTCACAACAATTATGGGATTAAAATTAAGCGCAGCGCTCTGTTCTGCAGAACAGAGCGCAGAATACTTTACCGGCCCCGTAAACGGGCATTTTTTATTGAAAGGAAATTATCATGAAGACCAAAAACCGATTTTATGTCGCGGCGACCTCGCTCGCGATGATTGTGTTCGTTGCCACCGCTCCGGCAGGTGCCCAGAAAGCCTCGCCTGAAAAGACCTCGCCGGATAAAGCGGCGACCGTCAATGGAACCGTCATTCCCAAACAGACGCTCGAGCGCGAGGTAAAACTGTTTACCGATCGCATGGTACGTCAGGGGCGGCAGGTGCCGGACGTTCAGGTGCCGGTCCTCAGAAATGAGATTCTGGACAGTTTGATCGACCAGGAACTGCTTTACCAGGACAGCCAGAAACAACACATGCAGGTCGACAAGAAGGCTGTCGACGAAAAATATGACGAAATCAAGAAGCGGTTCAAAACCGAGCAGGAATTCAAGGATGCCATTGCGAAAATGGATGTTACAGAGGCAGAGATCCGGTCACAGCTGAAGAAAGGCCTGGCCATCGACGAACTGCTGAAAACCAAAGTCGTCAAAGACATCCAGGTGACAGAAGCGGAGGCCAAAAAGTATTATGACGAGCACACCGATCAGTTCAAGCAGGCCGAGCAGGTCAAGGCCAGCCATATCCTGATCCAGGTAGCACCGGATGCCGACGACGAAAAGAAAACCGAGGCCAAGAAAAAAATCACGGTCGTTCAGGAGAAACTGAAAAAAGGCGAGGACTTTGCGGTGGTGGCCAAGGAGTCCTCCGAGGGGCCGAGCAAGAGTCGCGGCGGTGACCTGGGATTCTTTCAGCGCGGCCAGATGGACAAATCCTTTGAGGAAGCGGCTTTCGCACTCGAGCCCGGCAAGGTCAGTGACGTGGTGGAGACCCGATTCGGTTATCACATCATCAAGGTCGACGAAAAAAAGCCGGAAGCGACCCTTGCCTTCAGCGATGAGAAAGACAAAATTGAGCAGTTTTTGAAGCAGCAAAAAACGCGTGAAAAGATCGAAAGCTACCTGGAAGGCCTGCGCAAGAATGCCAAGATAGACAAGTTCATCTAAAGACGACTGACAGACCCTCTCCTGATGCCCCTTGCGCCAATCACAGGACGGTGCGCGAGCGGGCACCCGCTTTGCGAGCGCCTTCCCGTGTGCCTCGACGAAGAGTGGTTTTTCCCAGGAGTGTTGGCGCCGCGCTTGGACAAAAAAGTGAAGATACTGAACGATGTCGAAGGTTTGTCGAAATATGTGGAGCATAAACTCCAAGAACACGCCGGCGGGTCTGTGGTGTTTAATGACGACATCCTTTATTCCCCGCGCGCATCCGCCGTTCTCTTTCTTCTCGGGCGACGATGCCCCCGTGATCATGGTGATGATACCGGACCGTTCCTCATTTTAAACAAACGCTCGGCAAAGGTGAAACAGCCGGGAGACCTTTGTTGCCCGGGTGGCAGCATCGTTCCGCGACTGGATGTGACATTGGCCAGGTTGCTCCGGCTGCGGGGTTCGCCGCTGGCGCGCTGGGCCGGTTGGTCCGAGTGGCGCAACCGGCGTCCGCAGGAGGCTTTCAGCCTGTCCCTGCTGTTGGCGACCGGGTTGCGCGAGAGTTTCGAGGAGATGCGGCTGAATCCCCTCGGTGTCCGGTTCCTGGGATTCCTGCCTCCTGCGCGGCTGGTGATGTTTCAGCGGGTCATCTACCCCATGGTGTGCTGGATTTCAGGTCAGGTGCGGTTCTTTCCTAACTGGGAGGTTGAAAAGGTTGTCGCCGTGCCGCTGAGCCGTCTGTTGGAACCGACCAACTACGCCCGCTGCGTTATGAACATCGCCGTTTCCAACGACAACCGACACGCTCAAGACATCAAGGAATTCCCCTGTTTTCTGCACAGTCGCGATGGCCAAACCGAACGGCTCTGGGGAGCCACTTTTCGCATCACCATGAGTTTTCTCGATTTGGTGTTCGGGTTCACGGCACCGGCCATCGAAAACCTTCAGGCTGTTAAGGGAACACTCGGCCGTCATTATTTAACCGGCCGACCGGCCATAAGGATTAACGGCGAGCCTTCATGAATGCGATGCCACCAAAGACAACGGTCTCCGCGCACGCAGCCGTCGACGACCGCCCGGTGAAAAGCTTTCAGACCGGTCAGGTCGTCTCCTTGTCCATCTGCCACTTCATCCACGACGTGTACTCCAGTTTTCTGGCACCGCTGCTGCCGCTGCTGATAAAAAAACTTTCACTTTCTCTGACCGAAGCCGGATTTCTTACCACCGTCATGCAGTTGCCGGCCTTGCTGAACCCCTACCTCGGCACTCTGGCCGACCGCATCAGCGTTCGTTATTTCATCATATTGGCGCCTGGAATAACAGCCGTCAGCATGAGCCTGATCGGGATGGCACCCAGTTACGGAGTCCTGTTGATCCTGCTGTTGATCGCCGGTTTCAGCGTTGCCATTTTTCACGTCCCGGCACCGGTCATGGTGGCACGCCTGTCCGGGTCGAAAAAGGGGCGCGGAATGAGCTTTTTCATGACGGGTGGCGAACTGGCGCGCTCGTTGGGGCCGCTCGCAGCCGTCGGTGCAGTGTCTCTATTGGGTTTGGAGGGGTTTTATCCGGTGATGCTGGTGGGCATCCTGGCCTCGTTATGGCTTTTTCTGCGATTCAAAGACATTCCGATTCGGACCGACACCGGACAGCGCACATCCGTCCTCGGCACATGGCGGGAAATGCGGCACGTCTTGAGGCCCCTTAGCGTCATTTTGTTTTTCCGCGGATTCATGCACGCATCCATCACGGCCTTTCTGCCGACCTTCATCAACCAGCAAACCGGTAACCTCTGGCTGGCCGGAATCGGTCTGACCGTTTTTGAAGCCGCCGGAGTGGCCGGGGTGCTCACAGCCGGTTTTCTGAGCGACATGTTCGGCCGCCGCCGGATTCTGCTGATTTCATTGCTCGGTGCACCGGCCAGCCTGTTTCTTTTTACGGCTACCGGCGGCTGGATTGGGTTGGCGGCCCTGATTTTGGTGGGATTTACTCTCCTGTCAACCACTCCGGTCATGCTGGCTTTGGTCCAGGAGCATGCCGGAAGCAGCCCATCGGCCGCCAACGGCTTTTTCTTCATGATCTCTTTCATCGCCCGGTCGGCCGTCGTTGTGGTGGTCGGATTCGTCGGCGATCAGATCGGACTGAAGTCGACCTATTTTGTCAGCGCTTTTTTGGGTCTGGCGGCCGTTCCATTCGTATTGAAATTGCCTCGGGAGTAAACGATTGCCGGATTGCAAGACTGTGAAAAACCGAGAGGAGAGTGCGGGCGATAAGGTTAGAACATCCAAACAATCATGGCATAAATGAATCCCCAGGCGGTAAGTGAGAGGATAACGCCATTTGCGAGACGATATCCTTGGCGGGGATCAGACCGGTTGCGCTGGCCGAAACGATGTTGCCGGCCACCCCCGGACCATCTCCAGCCACGTACATTCCCTTGATCTTGGTTTCCAGGTTGCCCGTGGTTTCGAGTTGGGTGGCAAAAAACTTTATCTCGGGCGCATAGAGCAGGGTCTCGTCATTGGAAACGCCTGGAATGACGAGGTTGAGCTTGTCGAGACCCTCGAAGATGTTGGTCAGGATCCTCTCGGGCAGGGCCATGGCGATGTCGCCACAGACCACGTCGATGAGACTGGGTTCTATATAGCTTTTCTTGATGCGGTTCCAGGTGCTGCGTCGGCCGCGCTTGAGGTCTCCGAAGCGCTGCAGAATCGGTTTGCCGCCGCCGATCAGCGATGCCAAACTGCCGATGGCTTCCCCGTAGGCCTGGTTGTCGGTCACCGGCTCGGTCAGGACCACCTTCGAGAGGAAGGCGAAATTGGTATTTTCGGACTTTCGGTGGCGGAAGGCATGACCGTTGACACACACGAAACGGCTATAGTTTTCCTGGGTAACAAAGCCGCCTTGGTTGGTGCAGAAAGTGCGCGTCTGGTCGTCGTACTTGCTGGTCTGGATGAAAAACGTCGGGTCGTAGATGACGTTGCAAAGATCCTGCATGATGTCGTTGTGCACCTCGACCCTCACGCCGACCTCAATGCCGCGCTGTTTGAGACCGATGTCGTATTTTTGCGCCAGCGACCCGATCCAGTTGGCGCCCACCCGGCCAGGTGCCAGTATGACCTTTCCGGCACGGTATGACCCGCGGTTGGTCACGACGCCGGTCACCTGGAATTTTTCTACAATGACATCCTTGACCTCCTCGGAGGTGTGAAACACCACCCCTTTCGATTTGATGTAATCACGCATGGCAATGATATGCTCCGGCAGGCAGTCGCTTCCGAGGTGTTTTTGCCGAATGATCAACAGGTCGATACCGTATCGCTTGGCCTTCTGGCGGATTTTGCGGGCTTCGGCCATGTCCGTCGGATAGACCGGGCTGTCCATTCCGAAACGATTGAAAATCGTTTCGGTCTCATCGATCAGGGCTTCTGCCTGGGGACGCGGCATGAACTGGGTCAGGTCGCTTTTGCCCAACTTGTGAATATAGTTGAGCTTTCCGTCCGAAAAAAGGCCCGCACCGCCGATCCCGGATAGAATGTGACAGGGTTTGCACCCGAGACACTCCTGGTTGTCAGTCATTGGGCATTTTCTTTTCAGGGGCTCTTTGCCCATTTCGATCAACAGCACGCGCAAGTCCGAATGCTCGCAGAGGTAATAGGCTGCGAACATTCCGGCCGGGCCGCCGCCCACGATGATGACGTCGTATTTCCGCTCCGTGCTGGTGCCACTCGAATCGGACATGCTTTCTCCTTTACATCGACGGATACGCATTGTGTATCGAGTATAGCACCGAGACCCTTTTGGCGGCAAGGTTGAATCCGTCCGGTAGGCGCGCGGTTTTATGCTTGTTTCGCAGCCGGGTTTGTTTTACGTTAACCGCAAAAACAAGAAAACCGCTTTTGAGCGGGGAGTGTCGATTCACATGACGACCAGCGACTATTACAGCCTTCTGGGTGTTGATGAAAACGCCACCACACGGCAAATAAAGGATGCCTACCGCAAATTGGCCTACCGGTTCCATCCGGACCGCAACCCGGACAATCCCGAGGCGGCGGAACAGATGAAAAGAATCAACGAAGCCTATGCCGTGCTGGCGGACGCGAACAAGCGGCGTGATTACGATGGCCTGCGACAACGGTTCGGCGACACTGCCCACAGCCGTTTTCGGCAGAATTACAGCGACCAGGATATTTTCAGAGGTTCGGACATTCACCAGGTCTTCGAAGAGATGGCCCGTGCCTTCGGCGTCAGGGGGGTGGAAGACATCTTCAGGGAGTTTTATGGTCCGGGGTATCGGAGTTTCGAGTTCAGACGTCCCGGAATGTTTGCCAGGGGGTTTGTCTTCACCGGTTCCGGACGCACCAACACCCGGCAAGGTCCCGTGTTGCCGCAAGGCGGGGTGCTCGGTAAACTCGCCCGCCGGTTTTTGAAAAACATCAGTGGCGTTGAACTGCCGCAAAAGGGTGTGGACGTCCGCGATACGATTCACATCAGTCCGCAACTGGCAGAGACCGGCGGGCCGTACGCTTATTTTCTGCGTGAGAAATCGAAAAAGCTGCTGGTGAAGATACCGCCGGGCATCCGCCAGGGACAGAGGATCCGCCTGACCGGTATGGGGCATGACGGCAAGGGCGGGGAGTCGCCCGGTGATCTTTACCTTAACGTGCAGATTCGCAAACCGCTTCTGGATACCCTGAAAAACAGGCTGTCACGGTTTTTCGACCCGGCGGGGCGCGCAAAGTAGACCGACTGTAAGAGCCCGCCTATGAGCCTGCATATCCAAAACTTGACCCTCAAATATCCGGGTTCATCGAACTTTGTCTTCCAAGATCTATCATTTGAATTAAAAGAACCGGGCTTCAATTCCCTTTTCGGACCATCGGGCGTCGGTAAAACGTCGTTGGCCAAAATTCTGACCGGCGACATCCGACATTTTTCCGGAGAGGTCGACCACGAGGGGATGAAGACGTCTCTTTATTCTTACAATACGGAGCGCCTGCCCGGCTGGTCAGGTGTCGGAAAACACCTCGAGAAGATCACTCCGGCCGGAAGACAGGAACGCCGGGAAGAACTGATTTCGATTTTCGGGCTGGAAGACAGTTTGCGGCAACGGTTTTCGCAACTGTCCTTGGGGCAGCAGAACAGAGTCAATCTCCTGCGCTATCTCTTCCAGGATTTCGATCTGCTGATAATGGACGAAAGCCTTGCCAACGTCGATGAACCGACCCGCGAGAAGATCATTCTGCGGATCAAAACGCTTTATCCGCAGCGCCATTTTCTCTACATCTCCCACAATGTCGTCGAAGTGTCGAAATTCTGTCGTGAAATTGTCGTCTTGAGAGGCGCGGAACGTCACCCACAGACGATTGTCATCCGCGGGCAGGACGCTCGAATCGATCGCGAAATCAATAAGGGCAGGCTCGATCAGACCATGCTGGAGATCGTCAATGCTTCTTCATAGACGGATATACCAGTTTCTGATCATCTATGCGATCGGCCTCGCCATCTTGCTGCTGATCAAGTATGGTCTGGATCTGTCCGATTACGTGATTCCAGGCCCGGTCGACATCTGGCATACCGGTACCGAGGAATTCGAACGCTATTTTTTCGATGTCCTGAACACCCTGGCTGTGGCGGTCGTCGGGCAGGTCATATCGATATTCATCGCCTTGCTGGTGGGGATCGCCGGCCGGCAGGCCACCTGGTTTGGATCGTTCATCAAGGTTGCGGCCTACAACGTTCAGGCCTATCCGATCGTGGCCATCGCACCGATTATTTTCATTCTTCTGGGGGACGGACTGCTGACCCGGTTGCTGATTGCGGCCATGATCTGCTATTTTCCGGTGCTGCTATCTGTTATCGGTATCATGGCCGAACCGGTTGTGGACATCGAGCATTTTTACAGGGTAACCGGCCGCATGCGCTGGCAATTGGAAGTCAAGATCCGTGCCTTTGAAAATCTGAACAAGCTGACCACGGTGATTGTCGGAAGCGCCACCCTGGCGATGGCCGGCACCATTGTGGCCGAGTTCATTGCCGCCAATGCCGGTATCGGCTACAGCATTCGGGTCGCCCTCTACCAGAGCAATTTGGCCAAAATCCTGGTGGCGCTCTTTCTCATCGGCATTACCCTCTCGGTGTATCAGGGATTGCTGGAGTTGACCGGGTATTCGGTGAGGAAATGGTGGGCCGAAAAGTAAAAAGCGGCCGCTTGGTGTTTCATTCCCTTTACGGCCGTCCGATTTGTGGAGCGGGCCTGTAGGCGGGCTCGCTATGATTGGTGGATATGCACTATGGGGCAGGAAAAATGAAAGTCGTCAATCGCCGCGAAAGTTGGCGTACCAAGAAGGTGTTCACCCTGCTGCTGGCCACGATTTTTTGGATCGGCCTCACCCAATCGGGTGCGGCCGACGAGCAGATAACCTACCGGTTGAAATGGCTGTTCAATACCAGCGTCGTGGGGGACCTGTTTGCCGACAGCCACCATCTTTTCACCCAAGAGGGGTTGACCGTTACCATCAAGGAGGGCGGGCCGGAACGGGATGCCATCCGGGAGCTGGAATTGGGGCGGGCGCAGTTCGGAGTAGCCTCGGCCGATCAAGTGATCCGGGCCTTGTCCAAGGGTGCCGAAGTAGTGGTGATCGCCCAGTTCTTTCAGGTCAACCCGTTGCAGTGGATGTACCGTCCGGACAAAATCAAGATCAACCGCCTGGCTGATTTGGAAGGCCAGGTTCTCGGCGTGACGTTTGGCGGCAACGACGAAACCATTTTGAGGAGCCTGCTGGCCAAAGCGGGACTCACCGAGGCCGATGTGAAACTATACAGCGTCCGCTACGACTACACGCCTTTCATTCAGAAAATTGTCAATTTCTGGCCGGTCTACCGCAATACCCAGGCCGTTTTCCTCGGGGAAAAACTGCGTGGTTCCGGTGATGTTTTTGCGTTTTTCAATCCCGCCGACTATGGTGTGCGATTTGTGGCCAATTCCCTGGTCACCAGCAGGGAGATGATCGAAAGCCGACCGCAAATGGTACGCAAGTTCACCGCGGCCCTACTGCGGGGCTGGCAGGCCGCCATGGACCCGGTCAATGCGAACCAGGCCATTGAAACACTACGGCGCTACGACAAGGACTCGTCGGTCGAAACCTTGCAGCAGGAGCTGGCTATCACCAGAAGCCTGGTCCAACCAGATGCCGCCATACCGATCGGTTTTATCGATACGGCGGCCTGGAAACAAACCGAACAGGTCATGGTGACACAGGGCCTGGTGCCGACGCCGGTGCATGTTGAAAGGGCGCTGTGGGAGATTTTGCAGCAGTGAAGTTGAATCTATCTTTGGACGAGGACTTGATTCTGACCCGTAAACTGGACAGCCGATTGACTTAATCCCATCGTGAACGGCGATCCGTCTACGTGCAGCCCGGTATCCTTAAAAACACCTGTAAAACCGAAGAGTTACCCGCTGCTGCAAGTCCTGCCGTCAATCGGATTCCGACTCCGGGTATTGGATATACGCATCCGGATCGGCCAGCAATTT
>JARFQH010000100.1 GCA_029287875.1 Desulfobacteraceae bacterium
ATCAGCGACGGGCTCGATATTTCGAGCAGCGAGGTCTTCGGCGTGGCGTCCTTTTATGCCCTTTTTTCGATGAAACCCAAAGGGCGGCACCTGATCCGGGTCTGCACGGGCACGGCCTGCTACGTCAAGGGCATCAAGGAAGTCCTGTCGCGGATTACAAACACATACAAAATAAAGGAAGGCGACACCACCGAAGATCGGCGTTTCTCCCTGGAGGCGGTCCGGTGCCTGGGGGCTTGCGGGTTGGCGCCCGTCATGATCGTCGATTCTGACACCCATGGTGCGATATCCTCGGACGCCGTGATCGACGTCCTTCATAAGTACGAGTAGCAGATGGTGGCAGCCCGATGAGAATCTACGAGGTCAAGGACATCCTCAAGGCAACGCTGTTGACCGGTGAGGACCAGTTGGAGCGGACCGTTATCGGCGCCGGAGGAGCGGATATCATGGAAGCTTTTTTAGCTGCCGCCGCCAAGGACGCCGTCATTCTGACCGGACTCACCGGCGACGACGTGATCCGTACCGCCAAGGTTGCCGATGTGGGGGCGGTGGTCTTCGTCCGGGGCAAAAAGCCGCAGGATAGTGCGATCGAACTGGCACGGTCCTTTAACCTGGTCACCATGAGCACCGGCTATTCCCTGTTCGTGGCCAGCGGAAAACTCTACATGAGCGGATTGAGGGGACTGGACGGGTCCTGGTAACTTGATCAAAATATTGAGTTTGCGAACCTGCAAGGAGATGCTGAATGGCGAAGTTGTCGGTTAACGACCTGGAGAAGATCAAATCGGATTCGGCCCCGGCGATCGCATTTCAGGACAGGACCTACTGCTTGATTTGCGGAGGGACGGGTTGTCACGCCACCGGCAGCATTGCCGTCAAAACCGCCCTGGAGCAGGAAATTGAGGCCAAGGGGATTGCGGACCGGGTCAAGGTCGTGGAGACCGGCTGCAACGGGTTTTGCGCCATGGGGCCGCTCCTGGTCGTGCATCCGGGCGACATCTTCTACCAGAAGCTGACGGCGGACGACATTCCGGAATTGGTCGAAAGCCAGCTGGTGAAGGGACAGACGGTCGAAAGACTGTTCTACAAAGATCCGGTCAGCAAGCAGCGGATCGCCTCCCAGAACGATATCCCCTTCTTTGCCCACCAGATGCCGCGGGCTCTGCGCAACAAGGGACTGATCAACCCGGAGGACATCAACGACTACATCGGTCGCGACGGCTATTTCGGCGCCGCCCGGGCGCTCTTCGAGATGACTCCCGAGGAGATCACCGAACAGATGAAGATTTCCGGCCTCCGGGGTCGGGGCGGTGCCGGTTTTCCCACCGGCGTCAAATGGGATTTCGCACGCAAGAGCGGTGGGGCGGTCAAGTTTGTGCTCTGCAATGCCGATGAAGGCGACCCGGGCGCGTTCATGGACCGCAGCATCCTCGAGGCCGACCCGCATGCCGTACTGGAAGGAATGATCGTGGCCGCCAAGGCCATCGCTTCCAACCAGGGGTACATTTACGTGAGGACCGAGTACCCGCTGGCGGTGCGCCGGCTGGGAATTGCCATCGATCAGGCCAAGGAATACGGCCTGCTGGGCGAGAACATTCTCGGTTCGGGCTTCGACTTCAACATCGATATCTACCAGGGAGCCGGCGCCTTTGTCTGCGGCGAGGAAACCGCGCTGATGCGATCGATCGAAGGCCGGCGCGGCATGCCGCGTCCCCGACCGCCGTTTCCGGCTCACAAGGGCCTTTGGGACAAGCCGACCATTCTCAACAACGTGGAGACGTTCGCCAACGTGCCTCAGATCATGCTGCAGGGCGGGGCGTGGTACGCGAGTGTCGGCACTGAAACCAGCAAGGGCACCAAGGTGTTTGCCCTCTCGGGCGACGTGAACAACATCGGGCTGGTCGAGGTACCCATGGGGACCCCACTGCGCAAGATCGTCTACGACATCGGCGGCGGCATCCCCAAGAAAAAAAAGTTCAAGGCGGTGCAGCTCGGCGGCCCCTCCGGCGGCTGCATTCCGGAGCAGTTTATCGACACGCCGGTCGACTTCGAGGCCATCGTCAAGGTCGGCGCCATCATGGGCTCGGGCGGCGCCATCGTCATGGACGAAAACACCTGCATGGTCGACATGGCCCGTTTCTTCATGGAGTTCGTGCAGGACGAATCGTGCGGCAAGTGCACGCCCTGCCGCGAAGGGACCCGGCGTCTGCTGCAGGTCCTGGAAAAGATCTGTGAGGGGCATGGAAAACCGGAGGACATCCAAATCCTGGAAGAGCTCTCCGATGTGATCCGCTCGGCTTCCTTGTGCGGGCTGGGGCAGACCGGTCCCAATCCGGTGCTGTCGACCCTGCGGTATTTCAAGGACGAATACAATGCGCACATTTATGAGAAACGCTGCCCGGCCAAACGCTGTGTCGCGCTGCTCAAGTTCGAAGTGGATCCGGATGTCTGCACCAAGTGCGGGGCCTGTTTCAGGGCCTGTCCGACCGAGGCGATCGCCTGGAAGAAGAAGGAAGTGGCCCGCATCGACAAAGAAAAATGCATCCAGTGCATGACCTGCTTTGAAAAATGTAAATTCGATGCAATCTCATAATATGTCAACCATGACGGGGTAGTACACATGATAGAAGCGGTTATTATAATGGGAGGTTTGGGGTTGCTGGTCGGAGCCGGCCTGGCCTTCGCTTCGAAAATTTTCTACGTCTACGTCGACCCCACGATCCTGGCGGTTGAAGAAGCCTTGCCGGGGGACAACTGCGGCGGTTGCGGTCTGCCGGGATGCAGCGCCAACGCCGAGGCGATCGTGGCCGGCCGGGCGGCGCCTAACTCCTGCGTCGCGGCCAGCGAGGATGTCGCCATGGAAATCGCCGCAATCCTGGGGGTGAGCGTGGAGGCCAAAGAACCCGACATCGCCCGGCCTGGTTGTACCTACGGCGTTGCCAAGGCCGATACGAAGTTTATCTACGACGGCTTGAGCGACTGCCGTGCCGCAAGCCTGATGAGCGGCGGGATGAAGGTGTGCACCATCGGCTGCCTCGGACTGGGCTCTTGCGCCCGGGTGTGCCCCTTCGACGCCATCACCATGGGCCCCGAAGGGCTCCCGGTGGTCGACGAGGTGCGCTGCACCGGCTGCGGCACCTGCGAGCGCGTCTGCCCCAAACATATCATCACGCTGTCATCGGTTACCCGGCGCATCCTGAAGGAGTATAAGACCGACGAGTGCACCACCCCCTGCCAGCGGGCGTGCCCGGCCGGAATCGATATTTGTGAATACATCCGTCAGATCACCCTGGGCGAGTATCACCGCGCCGTGCAGGTGATCAAGGAACGCAACCCCTTTCCCGCCGTCATCGGCCGGATCTGCCCGCGACCATGCGAAAACGAGTGCCGCCGGCAGTTCGTCGATCAACCGGTGGCAATCAATTTCTTGAAACGGTTCGCGGCCGACTACGAAAAACAGACCGGAGAGAGGGTCCTGCCGTTCAAGGCACCGGATACAGGTCGCCGGGTCGCGGTAATCGGCGGCGGGGTCGAAGGGCTGTCATCGGCCTTTTTCCTGGCCCGGTTGGGTCATACCCCCACGGTTTACGAGGCCACTTCCAAGCTCGGCGGGCTTCTGAGAAGTGCGATTGCCGCCGAACGTCTTCCCGCCGAGGTCCTCGACTGGGATATCGACGGCGTAATGGAGATGGGGGTCACGGCGGAGACCGGTGCGGCCCTCGGTAAGGACATCACCATCGCGTCATTGCTCGCTGACGGCTACGAGGCGGTTCTGCTGACACTGGGCGGCTGGGACAGCCGCCTGGCACGCGGGGGTCTCCGGGAGGTGGAATCACCGGTTCCGGGGGTCTACCTGATGCTCGATTTTGTAAAAAATGCGGGACAAGACGGAACGGCGGTTCGGTTGAGCGGCGACACCGTCATTTACGGCGGCGGCCGGCTCGCGCTCGAGGCGGCCCGGGTTTCCAGGACTCGGGGCCAGGGTGCCGTCAAGGTTGTGCTCAGAGAGACCCGAGCCGGTTGTGGACTTGAAGAAGCCGAAATAGAGGCGCTGACCGATGAAAACGTAAAGTTTTACTTTAATACCGGAATCGTCCGGCTGCTCGGTGAAGGCGACCGGCTGACGATGCTCGATGTGGTCGATCTGGTGAACGGCGAGACAGCCTCAATCAGCGCCGGCACCCTTGTGCTGGCCAGCGGTCGGGTGCCCGAACTCGCCATCGTCAAGGAGGTCGCCGCAGAAGAGGCCGGTGACGAAGAAAGCGCCGCTCCGGCGATGCCGACCGCTTCTGCCGTGCGCTGGACGGGTATCAGCCCATACAAGGAAGCGGCCTTTCACACCCAAACCGGCCTTTTTTCCAGCGGCGACGTCTTCACCGATTACAGCGCGGCCATCCGGGCGATTGGCGCCGGCCGGCGCATCGCCGCCTCCGTACACGAGATCATGTACGGCATCCCGCTGGATCTGCCCGACAACGTGGTAACCCCGAACGCGTATATCCAGAACGTCGATCACGTCGAGAATGTCAGGCCGGCGGCACGCCGCATCATGCCGTTGTGCGAAGCGCAAGGACCGGCCGAGTACACGGAACTCGAACTCGGATTCGATGAGAACACCGCGCGGTTCGAGGCCGGGCGCTGTCTGCAATGCGGCCTTATCTGCTACCGCCAGGTCCCCGAACCGCAGCGAAAGGCAGGCTGACAGACTCCCATGGCAACCGAGAAAGGCATCGTCACCCGGGTCGGTTCGGCAACCGCTTGGGTCAAGACCTCCCGCACGAGCGCCTGCGAAGGATGCGCCTCCCGCCAGTCGTGCCATCTCAAGGGGGACGACGACGCGGAGATGGAGGTGGAGGCCTTCAACGACGCAAGGGCCGTGGTTGGTGACCGGATCGTGCTTCGGGTGGCATCCGGCGCTTTGCTCAAAGTTTCTTTCATGCTCTACGTTTTTCCGATCCTGCTCCTGATTTTAGGCGCGATCGTCGGCCAGATACTGGGCCCGGCGCTGCACTATGATCCATCTTCTTTCTCCCTTCTCCTGGGCGGCGTCTGCTTCGTGCTCGCTTTCATCCTGATCCGGGTGCGCAGCAGCCGCATGGCCCGCAAGACCGAATACCGCCCGCGGATCGTCAGAGTCCTCAAGTAAAACAATTTTCAAGGACAATTTCTTCCGGACGAGAGCCGTATTTGAAAGAGGTTCCTTTGGAGACGTCGGTTTTCTAATTGACGGCGCTCGTTTATTTCGTTAACTTATCGCATTGTAATGGTTAACGAACAGAAAGAACGACTATGAGCGACACCAAAGGACAAATCCTGCACTTGTTGCGGACAGAGGGCGACACCGTTTCTGGAGAAATCCTCAGCAC
>JARFQH010000171.1 GCA_029287875.1 Desulfobacteraceae bacterium
CGAAACGGCGGGCGGGAGGCGGTGGATCGGTCGGCATTGCCGGTGGCCACTCCAGAACGGCCACCAGATTGCGGGCGACACGTCTGGCCTCCAACAACGACCGATCGGGATCCGCGGTTTCATGGAGCACCATTCCCATGAAACAGGCATCGACCGCGCGCTCCGCAAATGGTAAGGCTTCTGCGGCGGCCACATGAAAAGAAACGGCCGGAACTAGGCAGCGGGCGGCTCTAATCATGTCCGGGTCGGGGTCTAGGCCGAACACCTTTACGCCCCGGAGAGCAAAGGCTTCGGCGAACAGGCCGCTGCCGGTGCCGACATCCAGGAGGTCGGTGATCCGGCTCGTCTCAAGACACAAGCCCACAACCCGCTCTACTTCCAGCTGTGCGATGCGCGCCGTTCGCCGCAATTTCGTTATTTTTTCGTCGTAAGCTTCCGGCCTGCTCACTGCCCGTCTCCTTCAGCGGCCGACACCATTCGTCGCAGATCGGCGATATGCCGGGCCGGAGAGACGGCCGTCGGGCAGACCCGACTGCAGTTCAAAGCCCTGCGGCACAGCCGCTGCCCGCGCTCTCCATCGGCAAGCGCCAGAAGAGCGGTCTTTTTGGCAGGTGATTTGAGCATCTCGTTGTGGATCGCCGCCAGAGCGGCCGGACCCATGAAACCGTCGCTGCCGCCAACAGCCGGACACGCGGCGACACAGCACCCGCATTCGATACAGTTTTCGAACCGCACAGGGCCCTGGTGGGACTGAGGCGACCCTTTACCGCCCCTGGCTTCCGCGGCTCGCAAACCGCTCCATTCCTCCGATAGGTCGCCGTAGAAATCGCGCATGTCCACCACCAGGTCGCCGATCGTGCGAAATCCAACAAGCGGTTCCAGCGTTACCGTGGCCGTGCCGAGATCCAGCACCCCGGTCACGCACGCCGGTCGGGGAACACCGTTAATCATGCAGGCGCAGGTCCCGCAAGAGGAGTGGTGACAGGAATGGCGATACATCAAGGTATTGTCCTGCTCGAGCTTCAGTTGTTCCAGGCTGTCCAGAACTGTCGTTTGGGGTCCCACGGCCAGCTCGAATTCCTGGTGCCGGGGAGGATCGATCCGACCCGGCTTGAAGCGCAGGATTCTGAAATTGATCTTCGTCGGTTCCATAGGGTCTATCCAGGTCGCGTCACTTGTAAAAAAGGCGGTAGGACAGCAATTTTGACTCACGGGTGCGACAAGGAAAGCTGCGGCCGGTTTTCTTGCAGATCAAATCGGCCGCGGTTTCCGCCATTGCCCGCAGGGTGGTGGCTTTGCCGCCGATCACCGAGATCAGCCCTTCCAGGTGATCCCGCTCCGAGTGATCGATGCACCCGAAATCGCGGCTGATGGCCTGGGCATCCTTGGCGTCACCGTCGGCCATCAGCGGTCGCACCGCCCACCAGACGCTTCGTACCGGCGCATCCCGAACCGCCGGCACCATGCGTCCGCAAAGATCGATGATACGCCGGCGCTGGTCGGCCGGTGGGCTGAGAACATCGGGATCACTAGCGAGCCAGAGGGTCGTGCCGAGAAGCGATAGGCGCCGTTGAGGAATGATGATGTCTCCCTCCCCGGCCGGATGGAGCCGGTTGATTACCATGTTGGTCACACGCCCCTCTACGGCGACCATGACGCCGGGACCGGGTTGGAGCGGCAGGCTGAGACCCGCCAGCGCGGCCAGTTGTCCGGCCCACGGTCCTGCAGCGTTGACGACCATGTCGCACCGATAAGAGCGGCGGCTGCCGGTCCTGTAATCGACGGTTTCCACCGCCGTAATCCCACCGTTCAGGGTCTGAAAGCCGACCACTTCTGTAAACGGCCGGATATCGGCACCATTGGACCTGGCAGTAGCGAAAAAGTGCATCGGCAGACGCCAGGCGTCCATGGTGGCGTCCGGAACCCGCACGGCGGATTTCAAATCGGGGTGGAGTGCCGGTTCCAGTGCCAGCGCGGCAGCCGGCGTCATTTCTTGTGCCAAAATCCCACAGTCCCGGCACCCTTCCAGAAAAAGCGGCCGGAAGGCCATGTCTTCATCGTCGAGCGCCACGAAAAGACCGTCGTTTTGCTCTAAGGCTTCGGGGGCAATTTTTCTGAGAACCCGATTTTCTTCGATGCACTCCACCGCCGCCGTCGGATCGTTAACAGCGTAACGGGCCCCGCTGTGCAGCAGCCCGTGATGCCGGCCGGTGGTGCCCGAAAGGAGTTCACCCTTTTCGAAAAGGGTCACCCGGAACCCCCGCAGGGTCAGATCGTGTGCCAGTGCCCCACCGGTTCCGCCGCCGCCGACGATAACGATATGTTCGAGCATGATATCCGGAAATCCCAGCTTTAAGGACGTCAGAAATGATGACCGATCAGTTTAGGTCTTAGAATTCCAGCAGCGGCAACCTCAGCGGCTCTTTATCCCGCTCGATCGGCAGAAATTTAATCTCGGATTCACGAAACTTTTCTTCGCCCGCTTCGTTTACTTTGTCGGACAGCGGTGTGTAGTAAATGGCTACTTTTATCTTACGCAGGGAATCATCGGTTTTCAGTTTGATCTTTATCTGGCCGCTTTTCCAGCGATTGACTTCGGGCTGACCGGTCCCACCGTATACCACCTTCGGAATGCCGTAGTGCGACTGGAGCTCGTTTTTGATCCGGGCATAAACCTCGAGCGAATCGATTTGAGCGTACACGGCAAACAGGCGTTTGGCGTAAAAACCGTAGATGACCTGGGGGACCTCAAAGCCGCCGATGGTGTGGAGCACATCCGGATTGACGTAATAGCTGATCTCGCCGCGTGAACCCACTTCTTTGAAATTGCTGAGCGTCTCTATGGGAGTGCCCCATTTGATCCCTGAAAACCCCTCGGTCAGATGCGCAGCCCACAGAGGGGACTGCAGCAAAATCACCACGCCGACCAGTACAATCAGTCGTTTGAAACCCATCATTTTCATTTCCTTCCCTTGGAGTTCGCCAAAAAATAAGTAGGCAATTTCGGGCGTTGAGGCGCCCGGCCGTCAAGGCGCGAAAACGCAGGAACATCTGGCTATTCCGATTTTTTCACCGGCAGTCGGACGGGATGCAACGGCGTCAAAAATGATACATAATTTTTGAGCGAGCCCTTAGGTCATGGCGCTGCAACCTGTTTAACGGACGACACCCGGACGAACTCAGTCGTTCAACCGCCTTGACGCCGAAGCAAGTCGAGCATTTCGAAGACATGAGCCGAGAATAAGCACCCGATCATCGGATATCAAATTTTGTAACCGTTCACAGGGTTGCAAAGTCCGATGCGCTTCAAGCCACCTCATTGTAAGCGTTTACAGGGTGCCGCAGATGCAAGGCGTCGGGCGCGCAGACGTACTTTTGTACATCAAGTGCCCGACAACAAAGCAGATGCGGTGCCTTGTGAACGCTTACCAGATTTTCACCACGCCGCCGACTCCGGCACCATACCAGATAGTGTCGCCATTCTCAACCGGACGCACTGCCGGAAAGTGGTTCTCGGTGAACCCGTACTTAAAACCCGGCTGGCCGCCGTAATCCATAATATTTTTAATATCGCCGAGAATTTACGAGCGCCGGCAGGAAGGGATTTGGGGAACCGAACCGTCGTGCCGCACCCTGTTTTGCATTGACAATGTCATGACGATCCCCTATAAAATGAATCCTCTTCATAACAGGTGCGAGCGCCCCTCCCTGAACGCATGGGAACATGCTCGAAAATGGAGAGACGTGCAGAAACACCTGTGCCGTTTTGGTAATGCCCAACAAGGAGAAAAGATGGATTTCACACTGTCGCCCGAGCAGGAAATCTTGCGTGATTCGGTCCGCAGCTTTGCCGAAAAGGAAATCAAACCGGTAGCACGGGCGCTCGACGGCAAGGAAGAGTTCTCCTACGAGACCATGCAAAAAATGGCCGAATTGGGGCTCTTTGGTATCTTCGTACCGGAGAAGTACGGCGGTCAGGGGATGGATTACCTCTCTTATATCATCGCCACCGAAGAAATCGCCCGCGTCGACGGATCCCATGCGGCCACCGTCGCCGCCGAGAACTCCCTTGGCATCGGTCCTCTATACTATTTCGGCAGTGAGGAACAGAAGCGAAAATATCTTCCCAAACTTTGCAGCGGAGAAACCCTCTGGGGTTTCGGTCTGACCGAAGCCAATGCCGGATCGGATGCCGTGGCGTCGAAAACGACTGCCGTGCTGGACGGCGACCAATGGGTCATCAACGGCAGTAAAATCTTTATCACCAATGCGTCCACTAAAATCAGTGCCGGTGTCACGGTCATGTGCCGTACCGGAACCCGGCCGGACGGCAAACCGGAGCTTTCCTGCATTCTGGTCGAAACCGGCACGCCGGGCTACACCGCCAGGGAAATGCACGGCAAGATGATGTGGCGGTCTTCCAACACCAGCGAGCTCTATTTCGAAGACTGCCGGGTACCCGAAACGAACCTGCTCGGACCGCGCGGAGAAGGATTCAAACAGATGATGAAAACCCTGGACGGCGGCCGTCTGTCGATTGCCGCAATGGGTTTGGGCGGGGCCCAGGGATGTTTCGATCTGGCCTTGAAGTATAGCCGGCAGCGGGAACAGTTCGGCATGCCGATCTCCAAATTCCAGGTCAACGCTTTCAAACTGGCCGACATGGCCGTCGAGATCGACGCCGCCCGCCTGATGCTCTACCGCGCCTGCTGGTTGCGGGACAGCGACAAGGGGTTTTCCAGAGAAGCCGCCATGGCCAAGCTCTACTGCTCCGAGGTGATGTACCGCTGCGCCAACCATGCCGTCCAACTCCACGGCGGCTACGGTCTGATGCAAGAGTATGATGTCGAGCGGTTTTACCGGGACCAGAAACTCTTGGAAATCGGGGAAGGAACGTCGGAGGTGCAGCGCCTTGTCATTGCACGCCACATTGGTGCGTTGTAAACTGAATCGATATTCTTTAGGAGAGAAAAATGGCAAATCAGCCCACGAAACCTTACATCAACGTCGATTTTTTTGAAGACTTGACCGGTGTGATTCCGGAATCGCCCAAGGAAGGTGTCGAAGAGGTCGGCCGTCGAATCAAAACGCTGCGGGAAGAAAAAGGGTTGAGCCTCGATGAGCTGTCCAATATGACCGGCTTCGAGGTGGCAATGCTGGAGCGCATCGAAAAGGACGAGATTCAGCCGCAGCTCGGCACGGTCATCAAGCTCTCCAAGGCCCTGGATGCCGCTTTCGGTCGAATCGTGTCGGGTGTGGGCGACCGCCTCTACTCGATCACGCGCAGGAACGAACGCAAGATCGTGTCACGCTCGACGTCGCATGAGGGCCGCCGCAAGGCATACACCTATATGAGCCTGGCGCCGGAGGTCAAGGGCCGTCACATGGAAGCCCTGTTCGTTCAGCTCGAGCAGGATCCGGAAGAAGAAATTTCCGTGCACGATGGGGAAGAGTTCATCTTCGTTCTGGACGGAACGGTCAAAATGAAGATCGGACGGGACGGCTTCGACCTGGAGCCCGGCGACAGCATCTACTATCTGTCGACGACCCCGCATCACATCTCGGCCAAAACCGGTAAGGCCACGATACTGGCGGTACTTTACGATGGTTGAGCCGGTTTAGCCCGTTGAGCCCGTTT
>JARFQH010000213.1 GCA_029287875.1 Desulfobacteraceae bacterium
GCTCCCGCAAGACATGGATCAACTGATCGTTCATCTGCGCCGCCTTTCGATGCCTTCCGGTTGACCCCGATCCGATGGGTCCTGCCTCTGCCTGATAATGATGAGGGCCCCGGCAAAAAATTATTCCACCTCTTGCTTGTCGTATGGCCCGTCTACTGCGTTACATCCACCCACACGTATCCCGATATGCGCAGGTGGATGTGCCTTGTAGACAAACCATAATCCGGCGCAATCGTGTGGAATTATTTCTTACCGTGACCCTGAGAATCGCGAACTCAACAAATTGAGGAATCGATTTCGTTGAAATAATTGTCCTGTTGGTGTAGCTCAAGAGTGGCGTCGCCATGACGCTGCGATCTGTTTCGAGGAGATTCACAAATGATTCGAAGGTCCTTGTGGCATGCGATGAGCCGTGATGCGGTTTTAAAAGAACTGGAGACCGATCCGCTGAACGGTTTGACGCCGGATGAAGCCGTAAGGCGCCTCGAACGTGTCGGGCCTAACGAGCTCAAACATGAGGCAGCCGTTTCACCGATAACGATATTCATCCATCAGTTCAAAAACATTCTGATCGTCATTCTGATCGTCGCCGTGGTCCTTTCAGCACTGGTGGGCGAACTGGTCGATGCCGCTGTTATATTGATCATTGTCGTTTTTTGCGCCGCGCTTGGATTCGTTCAGGAGTATCGTGCCGAAAGGGCCCTCGAGGCGCTCAAGAAGATGCTGTCATCGACTGTGACGGTTATTCGCAAGGGATTGACGGCGGACCTTGCAGCCACGGAGATCGTCCCGGGGGATATCCTGGTATTGGAGGCAGGCGATAAGCTGGCGGCGGACATCCGGCTTATCGAAAGCCATTCGATCCATTGCGACGAGGCTGCCCTAACCGGTGAATCGGTTCCCGTCGAAAAGGCCGACACGGTTCTGCCGGAGGGCACGGCGGTGCACGATATGACCAACATGGCCTTCACCGGTACGACGATCACCTTCGGCCGTGGCCGCGGCGTCGTCGTTGCCACCGGCATGCAGACCGAATTCGGTAAAATCGCCGAACAGGTCGCCGCGATCGAGGTGGATAAAAGCCCGTTGGAGAAGCGTACCGACGAGATCGGCAAGTGGCTGGGTCTGATCAGTTTTTCGATTTGCGGTCTGGTTGTCGCCATCAGCCTTGTGCGTGAACTGCTGTTCGGCACGGTCGACACGGGCTTTGTGCTGAGGATGCTGATGTTTGCCATTGCGTTGGCCGTGGCCGCGGTGCCCGAAGCGCTGGCGGCGATTGTCACCGGAGCCCTCGCGCTCGGCATGCACGCCATGGCCCGCAAGAATGCCCTGGTCAAAAAAATGCCGGCCGTCGAAACCCTCGGATGCACCACCGTCATCTGCACCGACAAGACGGGGACTTTGACACGCGGTGAAATGACGGTCCGAAGGGTGTTTACGGCGGGCCGGTCGATCGAGGTCACCGGGACGGGGTATGATCCGGAAGGAGCCTTCAGGGATCCGGGCGGCCGGCCGTTGACAAATGATGTCGCGCTCAACCACCTGCTGACGGGCGGGGTGCTTTGTAACGATTCGGAACTTCGCAGTGGTGAAGACGGTTGGACCATAAAGGGTGATCCCACCGAAGCCGCATTTCTGACTGCGGCCGTCAAGGCCGGCATCTCCCTCGAAGAAACACGTTCGGTGCAACCGCGAATTGAAGAGTTTCCTTTCAGTTCTGAAAGAAAGCGCATGACGACGATCCACCGCCAAGACAGCGGTCAGCCGGTAGCGTACATGAAAGGGGCACTCGAAGTGGTCTTGAACCACTGCGCCTTTATGCGCGAAGCCGGCGAAATTGTCCCGCTGACTTCCGAAAAGCGGGCCGACATCATGCAGAACGGCACGGCCATGGCCGGCGACGCCCTGCGGGTGTTGGGGCTCGCATCCCGGCGTCTCATCGAGGTCAAGGATCCGGACCATGCGATCGAGACCGACATGGTCTTTCACGGTCTGGTCGGCATGATGGACCCGCCGCGCGAAGAAGCATTGGCTGCCGTTCGAACGTGCCATGAGGTCGGAATCAAACCGGTCATGATCACCGGTGATCACCTGCAGACCGCCGTGGCCGTGGCCAGGGAACTCGACATATACCGTGACGGGGATCTGGTGCTGACCGGGAAAGAACTGGAGGAGATGTCCGATGTGCAGTTCGAAGCCCTTGTCGACAAGGTCACCGTCTACGCCAGGGTTTCCCCGCTTGACAAACTGAAGATTGTCAAGGCCTGGAAGGCCAGGGGTGACGTCGTGGCCATGACCGGTGACGGGGTCAACGACGCGCCGGCTCTGAAGCATGCCGACATCGGCATTGCCATGGGCATCAGCGGTACGGACGTGGCCAAGGAAGCGGCCGACATGATTCTGAGCGATGACAACTTTGCCACGATCGTCAGCGCTATCGAAAGAGGACGCTGGATCTATGACAACATCAAAAAATACCTGGCGTACCTGTTGCAGTGCAATATCACCGAGGTGATCGTCATTGGCGGCATTGTCCTTGTGCTCGGACCTGAATTACTGCCCTTGCTGCCGGCTGCCATTCTGTACATCAATCTGGCCTCCGACGGCCTGCCGGCCCTGGCATTGGGGGTGTCTCCGCCGGACAGGGACATTATGCAGCGCCCGCCGCGGGACCCGAAGGAAAGCTTCTTCAGTTGGGACATCCTTTCCTTCATCCTGAGAGCGGTCCTGATCGAAAGCCCATTCTTTTTCCTTATCTTTTATCTCAACTTGTCTAATCTCACCCAGGCCCGCACCACTATCTTTTTTCTCTTTATCGTTGTCGAGTTCGTGATCGCCTTGAATTGTCGCTCGCTCACTTTCAGCATCTTTCAGGCGCCGCCACACAAATGGCTTCTGATGGCTTTAGGTTGGGAACTGGTCCTGGTTGCCGTTCTCGTCCAAATCCCGGCCGTGCGGGAGGCCTTCGGCATCACCGTACCGACCCTCGCCGAACTGGCGCTTGTGTCAGCCGTCGGACTGCTGGTTTTCGTTCTGATCGAGGCCACCAAGCTTGTTTTAAGGAAAAAAAGCGCGGTCAGAAGTAAATAATAGGTGATAGGTCCTGTCATCGGAAGGTTTGATTTTAGGAAGGCAAAATAAAACGCGCATTTATGTTAACGAAGAGCACGGAGAAGCATGATAAATTTTTAAAAAAAAGGGCAGAGCCTCGTTTGAAGCCCTGCCTATATAGTTTTTCCGCATAGCGGTTGATTTTCGTTTTGGTTGCTTATGCAAATAAGTTCTGCGGTTTAAAAATGTGGTTAGTGCATAAGCGTTCATATGTGCGATGCCGTTATTGGCGCATCACTCTTTTGGTTATCCTTGAACGTCGATGCCCATATCACACCCCAGGCTCTTATCGGGTTTTTCACATTCAAAATTTTTTTCGCGGGTATCAACGTGTCCCTCTTTGTCTTCTTCGAAATAATCTTGGGCTTTATTCTCTATCCATGGTTTTGCCTCCCTTATAAAAAATGGTTGTTGTTTGTTCCGTAACTGAAATTTTTAACACGATGGCAGATGCGCAATGAGGAACGAATCTGGTTAAAGTGACAGCAAAAACCTACCATTTGCCCCGTATCTAAAATGCCCCCAAATTTTATATTGCGTATCCCTCTGGTAGTTCTTAGTTTTCTCTTATATACGCCTTTGTTACACCCCCCTGTACTCCCTTTTGGGGGTTGTAATG
>JARFQH010000262.1 GCA_029287875.1 Desulfobacteraceae bacterium
CCGGGGTCATCATCATGACCAGGGCGGTCGATACGATCATCCAGGCCGTGTCACCCGTGTCGAGCGCGTCAGCGGCACGGGCAAGGGAAAAGGGAGTAAACAACAGTGGGGCAGCAATCATCCAGGGCTTCACTCTCATGATGTTCAATTTCCTCCTTTTTGACTTGGGGTCAACGGCGGGGAAGGTGCTTTGTGACGGTTGTTTGCGCGTTGACGATTCACCATTGTTATAAAGCAAAAGCGGCGCTGCAGAACCGGTTCATCCCGTGACCGTTTTCAGTATTAGTCGTTCTGAAACAGTAGATTTGATCGCTTCCACCTGCTCCGGCAGGTCCACTTTTTGGCCGTCGAAATCGCGGACATAAAAGACGTCGACCACCTGGTCGACTTTCGTGGCGATTTTTGCCACCCAGATGTCCAGGCGACAGGCGAAGAGGGCATCGGTGATGTTGAACAACAGGCCGGGATAATCATAGGTAAACACTTCGATGATCGTGAAAAAGCTGGAGCTGTGGTTGTCGATTTCAATCCGGTTGGGTCGATTGATGAGCGGGGATTTCTTGCGCCGGTAACCGGCAATTTTTTGGTTCAGTGCCCCCGCCAGGTCAAGCTTTCCGGCCAGCGCATCTTCAAGATTGTCTTCCGCCCGAAGCCAGCGCTCTTCTTCGAACAATTGGTCCGGCGGCGGCTTGACTTCGAAAATGTCGACGGCGACCTTGTTGCGCCAGGTAAAAACCTGGGCGTCGATGATGTCGATATTGTTCAGAGTGAATACGCCGGCAATCTTGGAAAAAAGGCCCGGCCGGTCTTTGGCGCAAATTTTTACCGTGCGGGTTTCCGAATCCGCCGTGCGGGTGACGTTCCACATAAATTCGCGATCACCGAGCTGCTGGTAGCAGCTAATATCCTGCAGGATCTGGTCCGGGGTCGCAAACAGCAGGTAGCGCGGTGAGAGAAAGCCGAAGAGCCCTTCCAGGTTCCGGCTTTCGTCTTCTGTTTTAACGGCCGCCAGCACCCGTTCTTTTTTGATCTCGATCTCCCGAACGACCTCACGCGATGCCAACTCCCCTTTCTCCAGAATGTTGAGCACCTTTAAAAAAAGATCTCGCAGCAGGATGGCGGTCCATTCATTCCAGGCATTGGGTCCGGTGGACATGCAATCGGCGACCGTCAACAGGTAGAGCATGTTCAGGCGCTCGACGTTTTCGATTTCACGGGCACAGGTGATGGCGGTTTCCTCATCGTGAATATCTCTGCGGGTCGCGGTCTTGATCAAATACAGATGCTTTTGAACCAGAAAGACAACCGTTTCGATGTCTTCCGAGGAAAAACCCTTGGCCGTTAAAACCCGGCGGACCATTTCGGCACCGCTGATCGAGTGATCGTCGCTGTCGATCCCCTTGCCGATGTCATGCAGAAGGGCCGCCCAGAGCAGCAGTTTGCGGCGTTTCAAATTCCTGTAAAGATCGCTGCAGAAGGGATTGGCGTTGGGATCATCGCTGTTGCCGAAGTTTTTTAGGGTCTGAACGGTCCGCAACAGGTGTTTGTCGACCGGGTAGACGTGGTATTCATCATACTGAATTCGGTTGACCACGCTTTTAAACTCGGGAATCAGCTTCACCAGAAAACCGGTGCTGAGCATTTGGTTGAGAACGTTGAACACCCTAGACGGCGACATCAGGATGCGTTCGAAAGCCGAAACCGTTTCAGGTGCATTGATAAAGCCGTCGTCGGCCAGATAGGCGAACTCTTTGACGATGCGAGAGGCTTCCGCGCTCAGCGGCAGTTTCAGGCGCAGGCTTTCCTCGAAGATGTTGATCAGCAGGGTGGGGGAGCGCAGCACGTCCTCGGGGGAAGTGAACCTGAGAGAATCCCGATCCACCGCCAGGCCTTTAACCTCGGTCTGCTTGACCGGTTGTTTTCTGGATCGACCCTTGGCCGTGTAGCCGAGGTCGTGGAGAAACATCAGGTGTTGCTGCTTTATGAATTCCATCTGTCCATGCAGAACCCCGAGAAAAACTTCAACAGATTGCTGCCCGTTGGTTTTCGTAAAATCCAAAGATCTGGACAGCGTGATCTGATTTTCAAAGTGCAGCTGGTCGCACTTGCGACCGCACAGCAGATGCAGGCGGTTGCGTACGTTCCAGATAAATGTGAGGGCCCGGAACAGGTTCTGATATTCGGCATGGGACAGTTGGCCGAGGTATTCCAAGTCGCGGGGTTGTTTGAGTTGATGCTTGATGCGCGCCAACCACAGCATCGTGTGGTAGTCCCTCAACCCGCCCTGGCCTTCCTTGAGATTCGGCTCCAGGCGGTAGGTGGAGTCCCCGAAGGTGACATGCCGCCGCCGGTTGGTTTCGATCAGCCAATCGATGACTTTGCGCGACCGCCGGGCCAGGATTTTACGGTGAACCTGTTCCATGAGCTCCGAGTAGAGCAATGAAACGCCGCAAATGAACCGGGCATCCAAGACGGGGGTCAAGACTTCGTAATCCTCGCGTGCCAGCGCCACACACTCTTTGAGGGAGCGGGTGGCATAACCGACATCCAAGCCGATGTCCCAGAGAGGATAAACGATTTCCTGAATCAGACTTTCGGCGTCTTTCGGAACATACTTCTTGAACAGGAACAACAGGTCAACATCCGAATGAACGCACTGTTCACCGCGGCCGTATCCTCCCAACGCTATAAAAACATAGGGATTCTTGGCAATTCCCAACTGAGGTCCGATCAGGCTGGCTTCGAACCTTTCCCTGAAGAATTCGTCCAATATCCGGGTGTGCTGCTCCATGAAAGCCGGCGCGTCCAGCACGGGCAGACGCGCCAGCAACGCGTCCCTACTCTGGCGCAGCATGCTCGCCGCGCTCTCCTGGCTGTTGATTGCTTTGGAAATCTGCACCTCGGTTCCTCGCGGATTGAAATTCGGATTCCTTGTTTGTGCAACGGGCATGCCACGCGCCGGTCGTACTAAAAAATATTCCGACATTCTCCACGTGAGTGTCTATCCGCGAATTATTGGCACCCCCAGGTCGGTTTCCGATCCGTTGATGCGCCGTTTTTCACAAGGTCAAGAATATCAGGATATTGCGTGGAAGTGCTTTCGGAGAAAATGCTCAAAGGATTCCGCAGACCCGCCGCTCCGTCGGTCTCGCCGTTGTCGTGATTGATATCGATATGACGAAAAAGGGCGCCATTTGAGAAACAAATTTAATGGCGGATCGATCGCAGGCAGTCACTGCTTTTTACAAATTTGTTCAATACATAACAAAAATACTACAAAAATGTACCATTTTATTTCTTGGTACCTTTTTTAAAACCCAGTTATGGGGGTCGGTCTCAACAATACAGGAATGGCGGCAGGACAAAATGAATATTCGACAAAATTGTAAAGCACGTTGGAGGGGTTTCCTATGATATGACCGGATTTAAGGGCCCCGGCAAAAAATAATTCCAACTCTTGCTTGTCTTACGGCCCGTCTACTGCGTTACATCCACTCACACGTATCCCGATATGCGCAGGTGGATGTGCCTTGTAGACAAACATAATCCGGCGCAATCGTGTGGAACTATTTCTTACCGTGACCCTTAGCCGGGCCGCGGCGCCTGTTCAATGAAAAAGTTCCACAATTCTTCGACTTTTTGGCGCAGCCGACTGAACCTGTCCACCGGAACCCGGGCGGGCTTCTCCTGCAGGCTGAGCTTGTGGGCGACGGCTCGATATATGAGGTAGGCGTGTTTGAGAAGGTGTGCGTCGTACTCTTTGATGACGTCGCTGTCGATCAGTGTGTGAATCAGGCGCACGTTGTCGGTCCACTCCAGAAGTTCCGGGTGGTCGCTGGCATAAAGCAGCACCAGGTACTGAACCAGGAACTCGATATCCACCATGCCGCCGGTGTCCTGTTTGATGTCGAAAACGCCGCTTTGCGGCTTGAGCAGTTCGCGACGCATGCGCCGTCTCATATCCAGCACCTCGACGCGCAACTTGCCCGGATCGCGGGGGCAGGTCAGCACCTCCCCGCGGATCCTTTCGAAATGATGGCACAGCCGATGATCCCCGCCCACGGCGCGAGCCCTGATCAGCGCCTGATGTTCCCAGGTCCAAGCCTCCTTCATCTGGTATTCCCCGAACCCCTCGATGTGGCTGACCAGAACGCCGGAACTGCCGCTGGGGCGCAGGCGCATGTCCGTTTCGTACAGAATACCGGCCCGGGTGTGAGAGGTCAGGATGTGGATGACACGCTGCCCGAGGCGCGCATAAAACTGGCGGTTGTCGATCGGATGCGGGCCGCCGATGGTCAGGCCTTCGGTCCCCGAGTGAAGAAACACGAGATCCAGATCACTGCCGTAACCGAGTTCCAGACCGCCCAGCTTACCGTAGGCGACAACCGCGAACCCCCGGCCGTTGGATTCATCGTTCACCGCACCGGGAGGGCGGCCGTGTTTTACCACCAGGTGTTGCCAGGTCAGCTCCAGCACTTTTTCGATGACGATCGTGGCGATGTCCGAAAGGTGGTCACTGACACGCATCAAAGGCAGCACTTCGGTCACATCGGCGGCCGCGACCCGCAGTACGTTGACCTGTTTGAAGATCCGCAGCGCCTCCATTTGGTATTCGAGGTCCTCGGGAGTCTGTTCGAACCGGAGCCGCAATTCTTGCTCGAGCTCTTTCTTTTCGGGAGGGGAATAGAGGTTGCGTGGATCCAACAACTCGTCCAGAAGTACCGGATGGTGGGCCAGAAAAGCGGCGATCAGAGAGCTGGCGCTCGACAGCTTGACCAGATGATCGAGTATACTGGGGTTTTCGAGCAGCAGGGCCAGATAGGACGCCCGACCCTCAATGCCCTTTATCAAGCTGCTGATGCGCTCGAGGGTGGTCAGAGGAGCGCTGCTGGTGGCGGCCGCTTTGAGAAGCAACGGCATCAGTTTGTCCAGACGCTGGCGGCCTTCTTTTCCGAGCGGCTGCTGGGCCAATTCGGCTTGCAGGTGCTCAAGGATATGCCAGGCTGAAGTCGGCGGTTCATATCCGAGATCGGCCAACAGGCTTTCGCGCCGGTTTTCTTCCAGCAGCCCGAGCCAGAGAGCACTCAACTCATGATCTTCATCTGTTTCTCGAGCGCTTTTAAATTCCAGCAACAGAGAAAAGTGCTTGTGCACAATTTCACGCTGAGCTTCAAGCTGCCGGTTCCATTCGCGTGGGTCTTTGAATCCCATGGACAAAGCCAGACGCTGCTTTTCGCTCGACTCCTGCGGAAGCCGGTGGGTTTGTTTGTCTGAAAATTCCTGCAGTCGGTGCTCCAGGTTTCGCAGAAATATATAAGCGTTTTGAAGTTCTGTACTCACGGTCCGGGGCACGGTGTTTCCTTCACCGAGGATCGACAGAATTTTTAAAATGCCGCGCTCTTGCAAGGACGGATTGATACCGCCGCGGATGAGCTGAAAAACCTGACCGAAAAACTCGATTTCGCGGATGCCGCCGCGGCCCAGTTTGATGTTATCCGTCATCTCTTGGCGACTGACTTCCAGACTGATTCGTTGTTTCATATCCCTTAGGGATTCAAATGCACCGAAGTCGAGGTAGCGACGGAAAACAAAAGGATTCAAGCGCTGCAAAAGCATTTCACCGGCGCGCTTGTCACCGGCCACTATACGCGCCTTGATCCAGGCATATCGTTCCCACTCACGGCCCTGTTGCTGATAGTAATGTTCCATGGCGTCGAAACTCATCGCCAGAGGGCCGTTGTCGCCAAAAGGCCGCAGGCGCACATCGACTCGAAACACGAAGCCGTCTGCCGTAACCTTTCCGATGGCTTGCAATAAACGGCGGCAGAGACGCATAAAAAATTCTTCATTGCTTACGGACATCGAGGCGCCGACAGTTTCCCCGTTTTGGGGGTAGGCAAAAATCAGATCGATGTCGGAGGAAAAGTTCAACTCCTCTCCCCCCAGTTTTCCCATACCGACGACGACCAGTTCCTGAGGTAAACCTTCGGTGCCGGTCGGTACACCGTGCGTACTGCACTGCCAGCGGTAGAGTAGAGCCTGGGTCTGATCGACAACTGCCTCGGCTAGAGCCGTCAGGTCGGCCATGGTGACGAAAAGATCGGACAATCCGCAAAGATCACGCCAGGCGATGCGTACCATCTCCCGTCGCCTGAAATGGCGCAGTTGCTTTTCAAGTGCGGCTTCCTCTGCGATACCGGCGAGAAGCGCCTTCAGCGTTTTGCTGTATTCATCGGCAAGGTAGCGCCGTTCCAAGTCGCCGCTTTGAACCAAATCCACCAACAGGTCGGGATGCCGTATGGAGGTTTCGGAAACGAAATCACTGAAGGCGAATATGCGCTGAGCCGTGTGCCGGAATTCAGCCCCCCCCGGGATGGGGATGCCGGAGGCGTCACCGGCCTTGACGAAAGCTTGCCATTTGTTTTCGGCTTTCTCGGCCAGAGTTCCGGAGATTGTCATGGCGGACACGAACTATTCCATGTTTTTCCGGGCTTGCTTGAGGAGGGTGATGGCGCCCGGAACTTGTGCGACGCGTGTGATGTGAAAAGCCGAGTAACCGAATTTGTCCAGTTTCAGGTCGATACCCGAGGTCTGTTCGAAGGCTTCCGGTGTACCCCGCACAGTGAGCCGG
>JARFQH010000307.1 GCA_029287875.1 Desulfobacteraceae bacterium
TACGGCAGCGGATTGTGGCGCAAGGAATGGCTTCTCAAACACGAAGGATATCCGGTATCCGAGATCTGCCGCTGAAAACCGGTTGCGGCGGTGCAAGGTAGAGAGGTTTTACAGGATTTTCCATTCGGGCAGCGGGCGCAAAACCAACTCACGGTCCAGAAAAACGCCTTCACCCGGTGCCTCGCAAGCGGCCACTACTAAAGAAGGGATGATCGCTTCCATGCAGTATCAACTCATTTTACAGTTCAAGGGTCATGATGTCGATGATTTCGAGGACTTGATACATCTGGAAGATACCCTTATTGTCCATCTGAATGAGCGCCATTTGGTGGAAGGCCATGATTTCGGTGACGATACGATGAATATTTTTATCCGTACCGATTCGCCGGAATCCGCTTTCGATAAAATACGAGAGTTGCTGCACCACTCTCTGCTCGACAAAACAAAGGCCGCTTGCCGTCGATCGGGCGAAAACGATTTCACCGTTATATGGCCCGAAAAATATGAAGGCCACTTTAAATTATAATATGATTTGCCCTAAATGCCAGACCGCATTGAGGGTGCAAGACAACTATTGTCCGCACTGCGGTTTCGATCTGCACGGGCGGCAGTCCCGCAGGATTCCTCTCACCGTGGTTCTCATCGGTCTTTTGATTCTGTCCGGTGCCGCTTTTTATCTGTACCGCGTCTTTTCATCCCCCGTCTCCCGTGAAGTCGCTTTTCAGATCGGCACCAACCCCTTTCCAGCAGCCTCTGAAAACCGTGTTACTGTGCCGCCACCCGGCCAGGGAGCTTATTCGACGACAGGAGCGCTGCTAAAACTGCCGGTCGGGACGGTGACAATCCAGGACATTGCCGGTGACCTTGTCACACAAATTCCGGCGGCTATTATCGGCAGGGGCTGGGTGGCTCTGCCAGCAGAGGCTTGTCTCGGCGGATATTCGTGGCAGTACCACAGTGAAGGCGGCGATATTCTGGAGATCGCCGGCGGTATCATCGGTGAAAATGACGCCGCGGGCATCTGGCAACTGCAGCCGGACTATCTTGTGACCGGACCGCGGCTTGCGCCGTGGAATGCTTCAAAATCCCTGCAATGGGCCTCGATTGTATCCGATAAAAAGAGGGCCCCCGTACTGCCGCTAGAAACTGTCGATGAGCGATACGTGACAAGGATCGTTCTGTCGGAAATACCGATCGAGTCGGGTATTTTCATCCAGGATGACCACGTAGTGGGATGGACTTTCGGCGGTTCGACGGCCACCGGTTATCTGTGGCGCGGTCTCGACGGAGAAAATCTGGTATACGACATCAGTGTTTACGATTACTACCGGCTGACCTTCGAAAACACCCGTGAGGAACAAATTATTCTGGCGTTGGCACAGGCGGATGCCGACGCCTCCGATCAACTGCGGGCTCTGGCCGGGGCTTTCCTTTCAAGCCCGGTAGCCAGCGGCACAAAAGCCTTTCCGCATCTTCAGCCCTCAGCGGTCATTCCCAGGATGCAGACCCTTATTGACCGTCTCCGGCAGAACGGTCAGGCCATCGAGGCAGCCGACGCTTTTGACGACCGGATCCTGGCTTCGGCCGGAGATGTGGCGCTTGCAATCGATGTGGTGGGGGCCACTCAGGAAGGCTACGGTTTCGGTGCTGCCGTCGACCTGATTGAAAATGTGCAGGCCGATCCGGCCGCATTTGGAGGAACACGTCCGGCCGAACTGGACGAAACGCTTCGACGGCTGTATCAGCAGTGGCTGGCAGCATTGATTCAAAGCACCGATTTTCAAACCGCGCGGCAGGTCTACGGCCGTGCAGAAGCCGGTTTCCCGCGTGACCCGCGTATTCACCTGAGGGGTGTGGAGCTGGCGCTGGCGCTCTCCGACTGGCCGGCCGCCGAGCGTCTGCTGTCCATGCAAGCCTATCCCGCCGACCTCGCCAACCAGGTAAAAGTTTTACAGAATGAGATTGCAGCCCTGAAAAGCGAGGCGGGGAAGATCGTTATCCGTTTCGCGCCCGGCTCCAAACAAATCCCGGTGACAGCGGTTTTGAGCAGCGACGTTGAACAGAGTTTTGTGGTCGATACCGGTGCATCAATGGTCACCATACCCCGTTCAACCGCTCAGAAATTGGGCCTGATGAGCAGCCGGAGCACCATGCGGCGGCGAGTCAACACCGCCGGCGGCACCATTCAGGCCGAGGCGGTGGTGCTACCGTCTATTGAACTGGACGGCTGGCAGCTCGACAACGTCGAGGCCCTTGTCCTCGACCTGCCGAACCAACCGGGTGTGGGTCTTCTGGGATTAAATTACCTGCGCCGCTTCCGTATGGACCTGAACTCGGAGCGCGGCGTCTTGACGCTGGCACCGCGCTGATCCCGCTTTTGGTCTCATCCGCCCGCCCGATCTGCGTTTGGACCGGTTGTCGGTACATGCCTGCCCTCACACTTGTGGATGTAAGGCTCGGCTGGTCGATTCCCGCACTTTCGCGCAAACCGGGGTCAACTTTCACGAGCGGCTTTCAATACCCCGCGGATATCCAGTTCGTGGAGGCGGGCGTGCTCGTCCGCCCAGCGGATGAAGCGTTCGAGCCGATCTGTCCCGTGAAAGGGGTGCCGGCCGATGCGATCGAAGTCTGATTCCGACATATCCGCAACGATTGCAATCGTTTCCTTCCGAACGGCCCCGAAGCGCTCAATAAGTTCATCCAGAGAAAGTCCGTCAAGCTTGGCCGGCTGTGTGCGGTTGAAACGCTCCAGGTCGAAGTCTTGGGGAGAGCCCGGACCGCCGGCCAGCATATTGCGGAATAGCCACTGCATCGACTTCTCGATGGTGATGAAGTGCGCCAGTACTTGCCGCACCGTCCAGTGTACGTCGTCGACATAAACAGGCCGGTCGAGATCAGCCGGCGCCAGGGTCTTAAAAAATGTGATGGTACGCGCCGCCCCTTTTTCGAGAGCCTGCGTCATATCGGTTCTTCTATCGACCATGTCGTTTTGCCTTGCTGGTAGCGCGCTTTTATTTTGAGGAACCCGCCACACAGATGTTTATGATCTAATTTGAGCGATTGTCGCGGTTGCCGCAGCGTGAAGCGCCGCTCCAGTACCCGCGGAATCACCTTGTGACAATACAGTTATGACTTGCATTTGTAAATGGTCTGTGGCTTTTATCTCCACGGGATAGCGGAGCAGTCCTGAAACAGAAGCCATCCCGTTAGGGTCACGGTAAGAAATAATTCCACAAGATTGCGCCGGATTTGGGTTCGTCCACAAGGCACAGCCAGCGGCGCATATCGAGATACGTGGCGGTGGCTGTAACGCAGTAGACGGACCAAAAGACAAGCAAGATGTGGAA
>JARFQH010000319.1 GCA_029287875.1 Desulfobacteraceae bacterium
CCAGTTCGGTCAAAAGCGCCGCCAGGGTCCAGTTTTCCGATACCGGCGTCACCGTGGCCCAAAGCTGGCGCGGAAGCCCGGCCTGGCGAAAGGCGCTCATGAGGGTGTGAACTTCGCTTTGCAGGAATCCGGACATGATAATCGCCCGGTGCATGGTCGAGGAATGCCCCATCCCCGAGCGGTCCTCTGCAGAGAGCACCTCTTTAAGTGTTTTTGTCGAATCCTTCTCCACGGCAAAGATAAGCGGCCGGTCGTTGAAACCGATTTGATCCAGGGCATCCGCCAGCGGCACGTGTTCTGCGGGGGAAAACCCGCAAACCACCAACCCCTTTGGACCATACATCCGCTTCTCTGATGATGCCATTTTATGGAAAGTGCCTTCGTTCATACCGAGTCCTCACCTCTCACGACGGTTAAACCAGGAGTAACGGCCGATGGTAGCAGCCGCTCTCTATTGGTGTATAATTAAGCCGTATTCTGTCGAGCACGCTTTCACATTGATCCCGCGATACGGTTTGTGTATGATGCCACTGTTGACGGAGTATAAAAAATTTCCATTCATAAACGGCATTTTTCGATCCGGAGCAACGTTCTTGCTCTTTGCAATTCTCGGTCACACCCTGGCATGACGGATACGCCTTGGACGGGACCAAAATCTAACATTTACGGACAGTCACTGACTATCTTATCGAAGCGCAGGAGGGGACAATGATCACCGTCAGAGATATTATGACCAAAGACCTGATTACCGTCACTCCGGACATGAATATTTCCAAAGCGGCCAAGATCCTACTCGAAAACCGGATCAACGGAGCACCGGTGGTGGACGACAACGGCAGCCTGGTAGGCATCCTCTGCCAGAGCGACTTGATCGCCCAGCAGAAAAAACTGCCGATACCGACCCTTTTCACCTTGCTGGACGGCATCATTCAGCTCACCTCCAATAAACAGATCGAAAAGCAGATCCGCAAGATCGCCGCCTTATCGGTTTCGGAGGCCATGACGCCCAAGGTTGTCAGCGTTCATCCGGACACTGAGATCGAAACCGTCGCGGCCTTGATGGTCGACAGCAATTTTCACACTCTTCCGGTGGTGGAAGGATCCCGCCTGGTGGGCGTCATCGGCAAAGAGGACGTTCTGCGCACCCTTCTGCCCCCGATAGAAGGCAACTGATATCCTCATTTTCGTACAAGCGGTTATGCAGTATGCGGCCGTCGTCACTTCACCAACCTCAACCGATACGTCTTCTGCAGCTTTTCCCAGAGTTTTTTGACGATCAACGGTCCGGCCTCGTCCTGATGCAACTGCGGATCTTTTGCAACCGTTCTACACGACGCCAAAAGTGCCGTGTTGTCATTCCAAAGCCCAAAATCATCGCGCATGTGGGTCATGAATGTCGGGTACAAGGGCAGAATGTCTTCTTTGGCCATGTTGCCAATTTTTGTGCGTTCCTTGAACGGCAAATCGGCAATGAGTCGGTTCACGGCATCATCGAGCGTTTGAGGCCGTTCTGAAGGATGCCGCATCCGCCGTATCTTGAGCAGTAAAACCGCATTGTTCAGGACCCCGAATACGCTGTCGTAAAGATCCGGATTCTCACTGGCTCTCGATCCGGCCACGTTCAAAACCGCAATGTGATTTTCCACGATCCAGTTGACGATCGCATATAAAACATCGTCACCGCGAAGCACGTCGAGATCGATGTGAAGATAGGGTTTTCGATTCTTGAGGGCGTATTCCCTGGTCAATCTTGACCCGCCTTTCAGCTCGCCGTGCGTAATGATCAGCGTACCGTCGGAATCGGCCACATTCGCTTCGGTCCTGGCCGGATAACTCTCGGTTGGCATTTCCTTGAGCTGATAGTGCGCGGGCACCGGTCCGTCCTCGGCCTTTCGACTCTTTGGCACCCAGCCGCCATGCGGAATATGCAGGTTGATGGCGACGTCAAGGGCCGCGCGGTCGGCTCCGGTCTGTCCACCGGATATGATTTTCTTGATCATGGCGCTTTCTTTCCCTGTTACGCCCGTTTCACTTTTTCCAATCCAGACACTTAATGCGCTCAATCCGTCTTGATTTTTAAAGTTTGAGCCTTTTCGGGATTGCCGTTCTACGGCAACCGCCACAATCCCTCAAATCTGATTTACTTAAACCAATCCGAAGAATTTTGCAAAGCCGGCTGGGAAACATCATCGCGAGATCGATTCTACTGTGGTTATACACGAATCTATCGTGAACATCGACGAATGGAAACCCTTCGCTGCAGCTTGACTTCCCTGATGGCTTGAATTAGATATGGTACGGGAAATTATAAGCTCGGGGTGGCGAAAACGCCTGAGATCATACCCGTTGAACCTGATCTGGGTAATGCCAGCGAAGGGAACGATGTGATAGCTTTTATGGTGTGAGAAGTTACAGAGGCCGTTTCCGCTGGGATCGGCCTTTATTATTTTCCCGGATTCACAATCAACAATCAAAAAAGGAATCCCCCATGAAGACCAGAGATGTCGCCCGCGCCGCCATCCTTGTGGCCGTCGCCGTGGCCCTGTCGCCGTTTTTCATTCCCGTGGGTATTACCAAATGTTTCCCCGCCCAGCATATGATCAACGTCATTGCGGCCGTCATGCTCGGACCGACTTACGCCATCTGCATCGCCTTTATCGCCGCGGTTCTGCGAAACCTATTGGGTCTCGGCACCCTGCTGGCTTTTCCGGGCGGTATGATAGGAGCCTTGCTGGCCGGTCTGGCATACCAGGCTTTTAAAAACATGTACCTGGCAGGACTGGGGGAGGTCATCGGAACCGGACTGTTCGGTGCAATGGCCAGCGCCTGGCTGATAGGACCCGTTTTGATGGGAAAATCGATGGCCCTCGGCACCCTGATTGTCGCGTTCAGCGTCAGCACACTCGGGGGGACGGCTCTCGGGCTCATCGTTTTGAATATACTGCGCCGGGGGGGGATTTGGCAGCCTACGTCGAACTGAATCGGGTAAGCTACCGGTACCCCGGTGCCACCCGGACACTCAAAGAAATCGACTTGACCATCCCGGCCGGTGAGTCTACAGCCGTTTTCGGTGCCAGCGGATCGGGAAAATCGACCCTTGCATACCTTTTCAACGGTCTCATCCCACACTTTTTTGGTGGTCTGCTGGAAGGCACGGTCGTCGTCGCCGGAAACCCCACCAGGAATACGATGGTGAGCGAACTGTTTTCCCACGTCGGGCTGGTCCTCCAAAACACGGATGCCCAGCTGTTCAATGCGACGGTGGAAGATGACGTCGCCTTCGGCTTGGAAAGCCTCGGATATCCCGCTATAGACATCCGAAAGCGCACCCACCGCATATCGGATGCGCTGGGGATTACCCATTTGCTCCACCGCTCGCCTGAAACGCTTTCCGGCGGCGAAAAGCGCCTGGCGGCCATCGCCACGGTGCTCTGCCTCGACCCGGCGCTGCTCGTTTTAGACGAACCGTTTGCCGGTTTAGATCACAGGGGAACCCGGATCGTGAGTGACTTGTTGCGACAGATTCAGCGGCACGGGAAAAATCTGATTCTCATCGAGCACCGCACCAAACCATTTTTCACGGAGGCCGATCGCTGCATCATCATCGACCAGGGTGCCGTTAGCTTTGACGGAAAGCCGGCCGAGGCATCCGGCGTTCTTTTGGATTCGCACCTCATGCCTCGCTATCCCGAGCGGAGCATCCGCACACGCTCCCGGTCCGACGAACCCGTTCTTGTCATCAAAGACCTTTCCTGCCGAATCGAAGGCCGGGATGTCCTCAATGACATTTCGCTCAGCCTCACTCGCGGCGAGGCCGTGGCGATTGTTGGTGAAAACGGTGCGGGCAAGACCACTCTGATAAAACATTTCAACGGTCTGTACCAACCCACGACCGGCGAAGTTTCCTTTAAGGGAAGATGCATTCGAAGCCTCCATCCATCGGCAAGGGCGGTCGCCGTGGGCGTGTGCTTTCAAAATCCCAACGACCAGTTTTTCGAAGCCGATGTGCGCAAGGAAATTCTGGCCGGTCCGAAACGATTGGGAAAATACGACCGGAAGTGGTTTGAACAGATCTGTGACACGTTGTGCCTTCACCTGCTCCTCGACCGGTCCCCCTACCGGCTGAGCGAGGGAGAAAAACGGCGCGTGGCCCTGGCCTCGATTCTGGTAATGCGCCCCGAAGTCCTGGTACTGGATGAACCGACCGCCGGACAAGACGGACGCTTCAAGGAGATCCTGGTCCATATATGTGAATCCATTTCGGCGATGGGCACCGCCATGGTGGTGGTCACCCATGATCTCGATTTTGCCCGCGCTTCGGCAGACCGGTGGGTCGTCATGCATGCCGGCCGGATAGCAGGGGACGGCGCGCCTGAAGAAATGCGTCAAAAGCACCTTTCCATCCTCGATAATGCCACCGATAGACCGCCCCGGTCTGTCGCCGGTTGCGTATAAACCGATAGAATCCGGTTGGATCATGGCAAATCTCGACCCCAGAACAAGACTGGCTTTTCTGGCCGCAGCCGTCGGGGCGGTGCTGGTGACGCGTCGTCCGGAAACCCTGGCCGCCGAAAGCCTTTTGCTGCTTGGCGGCGTCGTCTTGTTGAAAGCCGATCGCCGCCTCGGTCATCTCCGGCATCTCTTCGGCCCCATGATCGCTCTGGTGTTTGTGACCGGTCTCGTTTTCTTCGACCTGCAAACGGCACTCACGTTGGCGGCACGGCTGTTCAACCTTTTGGCCGTTTCCTTTGTCTGCTTTCAGACCATCGATCCGGAAGAGATGGCCGGCGCTTTGCAAAAACTCGGTATCCCCTTCGGTCTCGTCTTCATTCTGTCCGCCGGTTTGCGCTACGTGCCGCTGATCGGACGCAAGATCCGTAATATATTAGACGCTCAGCAGGCCCGCGGAATCGATCTGAGGCCGAGAATCAAGAACATTTCCAATTTCGCGGCACTTCTGACGCCCCTGGTGGTGCAAGCGTTCGTACTTTCCGACGAACTGGCTCTGGCCATGGAATCACGCGGTTTCGGGTGTAAGAACCGTTCTTCACGCAGGACCTATTCTCTCCGGCCGATCGACTACATCCTAATGGGAGCGTCTTTAGGCGGGCTTTGCCTGCTTGCCTGGTGGGAAAGGGGCTAGGATCGTTTCCAGCTGCTGAAAGGCGGCCACCGGATCCGGGGTACGGTTGATTCCGGAAATGACGGCGCAATAGCGCACACCGGTATCGTAGACTTGCCGGATGTTCCGTTTCGAAATGCCGCCGATGGCCACCACGGGAACATTCACGGCCGCCACCACGGCGCTCAAACCTTCAAGGCCAATCACCTCGGCATCCGGTTTGGTCGATGTCGCCGCAATGGAACCGGCGCCGACGTAAGTGGCCCCCCTTTTTTGCGCAGCCAACGCCAGTTCGGGATGACGGGCCGATACACCCACGATCATCTCCGCCGGTACGCGCCGGATGACCCGCTCGCCGTCTTCGTCCTGCTGGCCAACGTGAACCCCGTCGGCGCCTATTTCCAGGGCGATGTCCACCCGGTCGTTGATGATCAACACAGCGTCCTCATGACGTCGAGTTCGCGTGAGCATCTCTCTTGCCATCCGCCGGAAACAATCGTCATCCAAGGTTTTGTTGCGCAGCTGAATTACCCGGGCTCCTGCATCCAGTAGCGC
>JARFQH010000322.1 GCA_029287875.1 Desulfobacteraceae bacterium
GGACATGGGGCTGTGAATGGTCTTCCACGGCTTCGATTATCATAATTCCTCAGACATGTTTTATTGCGATTTATTAGCTTTTCTTACCGCTGAGGCGCCAAGAACGCGGAGGGTGAATAAAAAAAGCCTCCAGATGTTCAATTCTATCGGCTGGTTTCAGGAAATCTTCAGCTGTTTTTTTTTGTCCTATTTTGTCTGACGCAATTTGCGCTAATTTTTGGCACTAAAAATATGTATTTTTTAAAAATGATTACAGCCGTTCAAATCGTGACAATTCCGGTACGTTTTTTACAATGGATAATTATAAGGCTATTTTCATAATTAAAGTTATTTATCTTAAATATGGGTTGCGATTTCTGTTTTTGTGCTGGTAGCGATAATGAAAAAGAACCTGAGGCTTGAGCAAAGGCTCTACACAATTCTACAGATTTTAAGTGTGACCATATCCGATAAAATGTCAATTTTTCAGGTATTTACAGAAAATGATTACAAAAACATAATTGCTACACCGGATATCCAATTGAAAATATGCGATTCTTAACCGGACACTCATGATCTTAAACCGTTAAACCTATGTGGTAGATTCACTTCACATTCAGCCTTCTGGCAAGTTTGTGTAAATTACTTCTGTGTATTCCCAACCGACGACCGGCTGCGGCCCAATTCCCCCGGTTTGCTTCAACTGTTTCGAGGATATACTCCCTTGTAAATTTGTCCACGGCTTCTCTGAGCGTTAAACCGCCTTTTGCCGCGATTTTCACGGAATGAATGGTCGCGGTTTCACTTTCCGTTATCCTATCGGTACTCATATCCAGATTTTCAGGTAGAATAGTGACTTCCTGCCCCTCGGTAACGCCCAACGATGTCTTCAAGACGGCACGTGTGATGATGTTCTCGAGTTCTCTGACGTTTCCCGGCCAGCTGTATCTTTTGAGCGTCTCCATGGTCTGACGGTGCAATAGAAACCGCCCCGAGCCGACCCGCCTTTGCGCCAATTCACAAAAATGTCCTGCCAGTAGGGGAATGTCATCGATTCTCTCTCTCAGTGGTGGTACCCTTAGGGGGTAGACGTTCAAGCGATGATAGAGATCGACGCGAAACTGACCGCTTTTGACCGCACTTTCCAGGTTTCGATTGGTGGCTGCCAAGATGCGGACATCGACGCGTTTGACTTTGGCTGTGCCGAGTTTTTGAACCTCACCTTCCTGCAAAACACGCAGCAGTTTGGGTTGGACGGACGGTGGTAACTCGCCGATCTCATCGAGAAACAGGGTCCCGCCGTCAGCGAGCTCGAACTTACCGATCCTCTCGGTTGCAGCGCCCGTGTAGGCGCCCTTCGTGTGGCCGAAGAGTTCACTTTCAGCCAGGGTTTCCGTCAAATTGGCACAGTTTACGTATAGCAGCGGCAGATCGTTCCTCTGAGATGCCGAATGAATCGCTCTTGCCACCAGTTCTTTGCCGACACCCGTTTCACCGTTTATTAAAATCGAAAAATCAGATCGCGCGACCAGATCGATTTCCCTGCGCAGTCGATCCATCGGCTTGCTGGCGCCGAGCATCTTTTTTCCCTTATCCAGAAGAACTTCGTGCATCAGGTCTTTGGCGATAAGTCCCATTTTCTCGGCGCTGATTTCGAGTGCCAGTATCAAATCCGTCGTGTGCATTTCGGCACCTGCCAGGGCGCCGATAGCACTTAAAAACCGCATATCCAGTGCATCGAAGGCGGTGCTGTCGATGGCGTCGGCCGTTAACGCACCGATCAATTCGTCACCCGCATACAAGGGGCAGCCAAGACACGAATGAATTCTTTTGCCCGACAGGGTCTGGTCCGTCAACAGGCCGTCAAACGGGTCGGGAACTTGTGCATCGCTTGGGAAAATAATCGGCTCTCGAGAATGACAGATAACGTCCAGCCGCGGGTGATCTTGGCGATGAAAGCGGCGTCCCATGGTGTCTTCAGAAAGTCCCACGGCGGCTTTCACGCTGAGAACATCTTTTTCCACCCGGAGCAACGCAGCGGCATCATAAGGAATGGCTCGCCGAAGCCCTTCCAGAAGACGCAGATAGCGACTCTTGGCATCCAGTGCGGACGTTAAATCCAAAGCGATTTTTGTGAGAATGTCGATTTTATCCATGCTGTCATAAGTACAACGCCGTTGTCGAACTGACAACAGAAAAATGATGTATAAAAGATAACGGTACAAGTAACTACCTGATTTGTTGTCGTTTGTTTGATTGGCATCTATGTTGCTCTATTGGTGTATTAAAAATATAAGTAGGTTCAGGGTTCAGGGTTCAAAGGTTCTGGGTTCAAGCCCGCCTTGGCCTCCGGCTCGCAGTCTGCACCTCGGAGAGCGCGACGCGACGTGGCCATGAAATTATTTGCATATTCTAAAGACGTTGCTTTTCATCACCACAGTATTCCAAGCCTGGTCTGGGCCAGGGGTTCAAAGGTTCTAACCGAATGAAACTGATAACAATTTTTATCAAGTCTTGGGATTATCGACATAACCCGTTGGGTGAGAAGCCATTAGAGTCCAATTGAAGGCAAGCATCCTTTTATTGCAGCTGAATAGGAGTTTACAACTCTGAACCCAGATCCCCGAACTCAGAATTCAGAACCCAGAACCCTGAACGCCGAACCCGGAACCCAGAACCTTTGAACCCCGAACCCTTTCGGTCGGCAGCAGCGGTGGTTGTCGTCCATGGATTCTGAATTGGAGCCCTTTATATGGATCCTATCAAAGATCTGACAGCGGAACACGATGCGGTTCGCCTGACTCTGCGCATCTTGGAAAAAATCAACACCGACATCGACCGGAGCGGCAAGATCGCCGCCGGCGACCACATCGATACTCTTTTGGAATTCTTAAGGGTGTTTGTCGACAAGTGTCACCATGGCAAAGAAGAAAAACTGCTTTTCCCGGCGCTGGAAGAGGTCGGTGTGGGCAAGGAGGGCGGCCCGATAGGCGTGATGCTCGATGAACATCGGCAGGGACGCGAACTGGTCGGGACAATGACAGCCGCGATGACACAGTATCGCCAAGGCGAGGCGGCCGCCGCGGCCCGGTTCAGCGAAGCGGCCAAAGCCTACATCGATTTATTGAATCGGCATATCGAGAAGGAAAATAATGTGCTTTTTTCCATTGCCGGTCGGCATCTCTCAATAGATACGTTGTCGGAACTGAAGAAAGGCTTCGACAGGATAGAAACCGAAGAGATCGGGACTGGAAGACACGATGAATTTCATCGCATGCTCCACAACTTAGAAAAGGTGTATTTGCAGTGACCCTGAACCCAGAACCCTGAACCTTCAAACCCAGCTCAAACCCGCTGTCCAGGAGGTGTCAAATGGCCGAGCGTTCCTTGCTATCTGCGTTGCGGTTTTTCCGTCCCAAAGGTAAACCGCATGGTTGCCGGGAGGAGAAGACCGCGGACAACTGGGCCGAAACCCGCTGCGGCCAGCGGGAATGGGAGGAACTGTATCGCCGCCGCTGGCAGTATGACAAAAAAGTCCGTTCCACGCATGGCGTCAATTGCACCGGGTCGTGCTCCTGGGATGTTTATGTGAAAAATGGGATTCTGGTTTGGGAAACGCAGCGCACCGATTATCCCGCGTGCGGAGAGGGTTTTCCCAATCACGAACCGCGGGGGTGTCCGCGCGGGGCGACCTATTCGTGGTACACTTACAGCCCGGTGCGCCTCAAATACCCGCTGGTCAGATCCAGCCTGATGGCCATGTGGCAGGACGCCTTGCACCACCAAAAAGATCCGGTGGCCGCCTGGGAAAGCATCGTCACCGATGATGCAAAACGCCGCCGATTTCACAAAGACCGCGGAAAAGGCGGGTTTGTCAGGGCATCCTGGGACCAGGTCGCCACGATCGTTGCCGCTTCATTGATTCACACCATCAAGGTCTACGGTCCCGACCGGATTTTCGGTTTCACCCCGATTCCGGCCATGTCGATGGTCTGCTATGCCTCAGGGGCCCGTTTTCTCTCCCTCATCGGCGGCTCCATGATCAGTTTTTACGATTGGTACTGCGATCTACCGCCGGCTTCGCCCCAGATCTGGGGCGAGCAGACCGATGTCCCCGAAAGTGCCGACTGGTACGAGTCCACGTATTTCATCGTGTGGGGCACCAATCTGCCCATGACCCGCACCCCGGATGCGCATTTCTACACCGAGGCCCGCTACCGGGGCGCCAAGGTGGCTGCGGTTGCGCCCGATTATGCCGAATACGTCAAGTTCGCCGATACCTGGTTGCCCGCCAGGGCGGGCACGGATGCGGCCCTGGCTATGGCCATGACCCATGTCATTTTCAAGGAATTCTATATCGACCGACAGGTGGCCTACTTCACCGATTATGCCAAGACCTACACGGACCTGCCGTTTGTCGTCGTGCTCGAATCGAAAGGCGACACCTTTACTCCCGGTCGATTCCTGCGGGCGGCGGACCTGGATCTGGAGACCAACAATGCCCAGTGGAAAACGGTCCTGTACGATGCGGCCACCCACGGCTTCCGTGTTCCCAACGGCAGCATCGGTTTTCGATGGAACGAGGAAGGGCGCTGGAACCTGAAGCTGGATGAAAACGACGAGCGCATCGACCCGCTGCTCAGTTTCGCGTCCGAACCGGATCATTGGAAGAGCGTTTCGTTCCCTGTTTTCGAGTCGGCCGGGGCCAGATCCAAAACGGGCATCGCTCCGGTGAAGACCATTGCGACACCTGCGGGCGAGCTGCACGTCACCACCGTCTTTGACTTGATGGCCGCCCATCTGGGCATTTTGCCGCAAGAGGCGCCGGATTCAAGCGCAGATTATCCGCAGGGGTACCAAGACCCCAAACCCTACACACCCGCCTGGCAGGAAGCCATCACCGGTGTGCCGCAGGCCGATGTCATCCGCGTGGCGCGCGAGTTTGCCGACAACGCCGAGAAGACCCGCGGAAAGTCCATGATCTTTCTGGGGGCCGGCACCAATCACTGGTATCACAGCGATATGATTTACCGGACGATCATCGGTCTGACCACCTTGTGTGGATGCCAGGGAGTCAATGGCGGCGGTTGGGCCCACTATGTGGGACAGGAAAAGGTCAGGCCCCAGGCGGCGTGGTCCCAGGTTGCCTTCGGCCTCGACTGGCGCCGGCCGCCCCGCCAGCAAAACGGGACCTCCTTTTATTACTTCGGCACCGATCAATGGCGCTACGACACCCTCCGGCCCGACGCCATCCTCTCGCCTTTGGGCAGCGCGGCAGCGGCCCGCCACATGGCCGATTACAACGTCATTGCCGCCCGTCTGGGGTGGCTGCCGTCCTATCCGCAGTTCAACCAGAATCCGATCGAACTGGTCAGAGAGGCCGTATCGAACGGGGCGTCTTCGGATGAAGACATCATCGCCTATGCCGTCGAAAAGCTCAAAAGCGGTGACTTGCGGTTTTCGATTGAAGATCCGGACAACCCCCTCAACTTCCCGCGGGTCTTGTTCCTGTGGCGGGCCAACCTGCTGGGTGCCAGCGGCAAGGGGCACGAGTATTTCCTCAAACATCTGCTGGGCGTTGAAAACGCGGTCTTCAACACCGACGGCAGTTTGCGTCCGCAAGAGGTCGAGTGGCGCGAACCGGCGCCGGAAGGCAAGCTGGATCTTTTAGTCACCCTGGAGCTGCGCATGTCCACCAGTGCGATGTATGCCGATGTCGCCCTGCCGGCCGCGGGCTGGTACGAGATGCATGATTTGAACACCACCGATATGCATCCGTTCATTCACCCGTTTAACCCGGCCATCGACCCGCCCTGGGAAACACGGACCAATTGGGAGCAGTTTAAAACGATCGCCGAAAAATTTTCCGAAATGGCAGTCGCGCATTTAGGGGAAGTAAAGGATCTGGTGGCCACTCCATTGATGCACGACAGTCCGGGTGAAATCGCCCAGCCGGACGTCAAAGACTGGCGCAAAGGTGAAACCGACCCGATTCCCGGCAAAACGATGCCCAGTTTGGCGGTGACCTCCCGTGATTATCCCAACACCTACAAGATGATGACGGCCCTGGGGCCATTGGCCGCAAAGGTGGGTGTCGGTTCGAAAGGGGTCGTGTGGAACGCATCGGAAGAAGTCGATGCATTGAAGCAAGCATTGGGGACCGTCGCCGAAAGCGGTGTTTCTCAGGGGATGCCGTCCATGGCAACGGCCAAACAGGCGGCCGAAACCATCCTCATGCTGGCTCCGGAAACCAATGGCGAAACGGCCGTAAAATCGTGGGTGGGTCTCGAGCGAAAAACCGGCCTCGATCTGCAGCATTTGAGTCTTCGACGGCAGGGCGAACGTTACCGGTTCGATGACCTAACAGTTCAACCCCGTAAAATCATTACTTCGCCGATTTGGAGCGGTATTGAATCCGAAGAGCGTCGCTACTCACCTTTTGTGATTAACATCGAAGAGAAAGTCCCGTTCCGCACTCTTACCGGGCGGGCGCAATTCTATCAGGACCACCTCTGGATGCGCGATTTCGGGGAGCACCTGCCGCTGTTCCGGCCCCCGCTGGATGTGATGGCGCTGGAGGCGGCCCATGTGCAGCGGGAAGCCGGCAGGGAGATCGTTCTCAACTACCTGACACCCCACTCCAAGTGGTCCATTCACAGCACCTATTCCGACACCCTGACGATGTTGACGCTGTTTCGAGGGGGGGAGGCCATCTGGCTCAACGACGAGGATGCCCGAAAAATTGACGCCAGGGACGGTGACTGGCTGGAATGCTTTAACGCCAATGGGGTCGTGATGGCAAAGGCCGTGGTCAGCCCGAGAATTCCGCCGGGTAAGGCCTTCATGTACCATGCCCAGGAACGCATGATCAACACACCGGGTTCGAAACTTTCCGGGCAGAGGGGCGGCACTCACAACAGTGTCACCCGGATCATGGTCAAACCCACCCACATGATCGGCGGTTATGCCCAGCTGAGCTATGGCTTTAACTATTACGGCCCGATCGGCTCTCAGAGGGACGAGGTGATCGTGGTCCGCAAGGCCGGGGAGGTAGATTGGTATGAAGATTAAAGCCCAATACGCTATGGTGTTGAATCTGGACAAATGCATCGGCTGCCATACCTGCAGCATCCCCTGCAAGAATGTGTGGACCAACCGCAAAGGGGCCGAATACATGTGGTTCAACAACGTCGAGTGCAAACCGGGTATCGGATACCCCAAGAAATGGGAAGACCAGAATGGTTACCGGGGCGGATGGCAACTCAAAGGGGGCCGCTTGGAACTGAAAGCCGGCGGACGTCTGCACAAAGGGATCAATATTTTCCACAATCCCGACTTGCCGACCATCGATGAATACTACGAGCCGTGGCGTTACGACTATGAAAGGCTGATCAAGAGCCCTCGCCGACGGCACCAACCCTCCATTCGGCCCGTGTCCCAGTTAACCGGTGAAAACATCAACCTGCGTTGGGGGCCCAACTGGGAGGACGATTTGGCCGGCTTGGGCGAAACCGGCTCCGGGGACATCAATTTTAAAAATTTAGAGTTCGCGACCTATCTGGAGTTTCGGAATGTCTTCATGTTCTGGTTGCCGCGACTGTGCGAGCACTGCCTGAACCCGGCCTGCGTGGCCTCCTGCCCGTCCGGTGCCCTGTACAAGCGGGATGAGGACGGTATCGTCCTGGTGGACCAGGAGCGCTGCCGCGGATGGCGGTATTGTGTATCCGGCTGCCCGTACAAAAAAGTGTATTTCAATTGGAAGACCGGGCGCGCGGAAAAGTGCATCTTCTGCTACCCGCGCGTCGAAGCCGGACTGACGACCCTCTGCGCCCACAGTTGCGTCGGCCGCATCCGTTATGTCGGTCTGCTGCTCTACGATGCGGACCGGATTTCAGACGCCGCTTCGGCCGCATCCGATCAAGCGGTCTACCCGGCGCATATGGACATTTTGTTCGACCCGCATGATCCTGCGG
>JARFQH010000395.1 GCA_029287875.1 Desulfobacteraceae bacterium
TTATTAGAAAACATGACCAGCGGGTTAGGACCCAGTGATCTGATTTTTTCGGTAAAATCGGTGGCCACCTGGGCGAATTTCTGGGCTTCGGCCGAGGAAATCCACTCCAGGTGAACGCGCCCCTCCAGGCCCATGAAGGACAGCAGCTCCTGCAAAAAAGTCATCCGTTTGATGGTCATGTAATTACCGTACAGGTAATGGCAGTCGCCGATATGTCACCCACCCACCAGGATGCCGTCGGCGCCGTCCTGCAAGGCCCTTAAAATATGGTGCGGTGATACGGTGGCCGAGCACATGACCCGCACTGCCCGCAGGTTGGGGGGATACTGTATCCGGCTAACCCCGGCCAGGTCCGCCGCCCCGTAGGCGCACCAGTTGCATACAAATGCCAGAATCCTGGGTTCGAACTGATTGTCTTCCACGGTGATTTCCTTTTCCAGTGGTGAAAAATGGCGGTGTTATAAAAAGTCACTTGGCCCGTTCATGGCAAGCATTTCAGAGGTGCAAAAATTTTTGATTCAGACGGCCATGGCGCTTTTAATCTGGGAGTAGAGCTGTTTATTGGAAAAACCCATCAAAACGGGGGCTTCCGAGGGACAGGCCGCAGCGCAGGCCCCGCAGCCCTTGCACAGCGCGGGATTGACTTCGGCGATATTTTTTTCGGCATTGAAGGTGATGGCACCAAAGGGACAGACATTGATGCACCCCAGACACCCGGAGCACAATGCCGGTTCGATGCGGCAGACTATTCCCCCCACCAGGATGTGATCCCGGGCCAGCACGGTCAGCGCCTTGGCGGCGGAGGCCTTGGCCTGGGCAATGCTCTCTTCCACGGGTTTCGGATAATGGGCCATGCCGCAGAAGAAAACCCCTTCGGTGGGAAATTCCACCGGGCGCAGTTTCTGATGGGCTTCCAGCAGCCAACCGTCGGCATCAACTGGAACCTTGAAATGCTGGGACAGGCCGGTGTCGCCTCGCGTCACGATGGCTGCCGCTAAGCAGAGCAGATCAGCCTTGACGCTTAGCCAGCGGCCCAGGATGTGGTCTTTGAAGGTAACGGCCACCTGTTTGCCCACGGCGGTGGCCTGAGGTTTTTCATCCGGGTCGTAACGGAAAAAGAGGACCCCCTGCTCTCTTGCCCGGCGGTACAAGTCTTCCCGCCTCCCGTAAGTCCGGATATCCCGGTAGAGGATGTAGACATTGGTTTCCGGATTTTGTTTCTTAAACTCCAGGGCGCTTTTTATCGAGTGGGTGCAGCACACCTTGGAGCAGTAGGGGTGTTCTTCGTTGCGGGACCCCACGCACTGGATGAACACCACATCCTGGGCGGTTTTGATGCGGCTGTCTTTCTCGCGAAACAGGGCATCCATTCCCAAGTGGGTGACCACTGCCGCATGGTCGCCGTAGAGGTATTCGCGGGGTTTGTATTCCCGGGCACCGGTGGCCAAAATGGCGACCCCGTGATCCACGATTTCCGGTGCTGAGCCGTTTGAAAGCGTGGTCTTGAAATTGCCGATAAAGCCGTCCACATGGCCGACGGTGGTCTCCAGGTGCACCTGGATATTTTTTTCGGACTCCACCCGGCGAATCAGGTTTTGCAAATACTCGGGAATACTTTCATCCTGGTAGGCGCTGTTGAGCTGGCGGGCATTGCCCCCCAGTTGGGCGGACTTTTCCACCAGATGGACCGGGTATCCCTGGCGGGCCAGGGCCAGCGAGGCGGTAATGCCCGCTACGCCGCCGCCGACCACCAGGGCGGTGTGGCTGACCGGCAGCGCCGTCTGCTGCAACGGCTGGAGTAGAGCCGCTTTGGCAACGGCCATTCTCACGAGATCCTTGGCTTTTTCGGTAGCGGCATCCGGCTCCCTGGAGTGTACCCACGAATCCTGATTGCGAATGTTGGCCATTTCCACCAGGTATTTGTTAAGGCCGGCGTTGATCATGGTCTCCTGAAAAAGCCCTTCATGGGTGCGGGGCGTGCAAGCCGCTATGACGACCCGGTTCAGGTTATGCTGACGGATGACGTCCGAGAGCTTGTCCTGAGTATCCTGGGAACAGGTAAACAGGTTTTCTTCCACGTATACGACGCCGGGCAGGTTCCTGGCATATTCGGCGACCTCCGGTACCCTGACGATTCCCCCGATATTGATGCCGCAGTTGCAAACAAACACCCCGATGCTTGGCGGTTGCCGGCTCACATCTCTTTCCGCCAGGATGTCCACCGCTCGGGTCCGGGTGTTGCGGGCCGCCGCCAGGTTTTCGGTGGCGGCGCAGGCCGCGGCGCTGGCCTCCATGACCGACTGGGGTATATCCTTGGGCCCGGTAAAGACGCCGCAGGCATAGATCCCCGGTACCGAGGTGTTTACCGGTTGGAAACTGTCGCTGCGGGTGAAGTGGTATGCATCTATCTCGATACCCAGCGTCTTGGAGAGAGCAATGCTTTCCCGGCCGACTTCGATCCCAGTCGAGAGCACCACCATGTCAAAGGTTTCACTGCTGTTACGGCCGTCCTCGTCGAGGTAGCGCATCAACAGGTCATCACTGCCCGATACCGGCTCGACCGTGTGGATCTTGGCGGGGATAAAGCGCACGCCGCCGGCTTTGGCATTTTCGTAATAGCGGTCAAAATCCTTTCCCTGAGTGCGCATGTCCATGTAAAAAATGGCACAGTCTAGGCCGGAGTCGCTGTGATCTTTGGCCATGACGGCCTGTTTGACAGCGTACATGCAGCAGACCGATGAGCAGTAACCGTTGTCGCAGCGGTTGATGTCACGGGAGCCGACACACTGCAGCCAGGCGATTTTTCGGGGCGCTTTTCCTTCGGGATGTTTGCCGCGCATGCTCGACGGCCGCAGCAAATGCCCCTCGTAGGGTCCGGTGGTCGACAGGATGCGTTCGAACTCCAGGGATGTCACCACATCCGGGAGCTGCGCATAGGCGTAGGTGTCGAAACGGGCCGGGTCAAAGGAGGTAAACCCCAGTGCCAGAATGAGGGAACCCACCTGCAGGGTCAGTGTTTTTTCCTCCTCCTTAAAGTTAATGGCGCCGGCGGGACAGAATTTTTCGCACGCTCGGCACTTGCCCTTGGTAAAGTAGATGCAGTTTTCAGCATCGATGGTATATTTTAAGGGCACGGCCTGGGAGTAAGGGACGTAAATTGCTTTGCGTGTAATTAAGCTTTCATTGTAGAGATCTTCTACTTTTTTAGGGCATTTTTCCGCGCACATCCCGCAGGCGATACATTTTTCCATGTCAACGTAGCGAGGGTGCTGTAAAACGGTGACCGTAAAATTGCCCTCTTCTCCGGTAACCGACTGTACCTCTGAAAGCGTGAGCAGCTCGATGTTGATATGCCGGCCGACCTCGACCAGTTTTGGAGAGATGATTCACATCGAGCAGTCGTTGGTGGGAAAGGTCTTGTCCAACTGGGCCATCGTCCCACCGATGGCCGGTGATTTTTCCACCATGTAAACGTAATAGCCGGAATCGGCCAGGTCTAAGGCTGCTTGCATGCCGGCAATCCCCCCGCCGACCACCAAGACGGCCCCCTGCAGCTGACCGTCAGTCTGGGTATGGTTCATGGAAGTCATTCCTCATGTCGTTGGTTGCTGTTCAGTGTCCACACAGGCATTTCCAATGGTCTCGAGCAGTTCATCGTCGGTAAACGGCTTGGCCAGATATTCACTGGCCCCCTTTTTGATGGCCTGAACGGCGTTGGATATGCTGGAGTATCCCGTCATGACAATGATGCACAGCCTGCGTTTTTCTTCCTGAACGGCCTTCAAAATCTCCATGCCGTCCATGTCAGGCAGCTTCATGTCCAGCAAAACCACGTCATAAGTCCCCTGGCGAATGGCTGCGAGCCCATCAGCGCCGGTGTTGGTCAAGGTAACCGCGTGCCCCTGTTCCGACAACACCAGCTGGCAGGCGTCGCAAATGACCTGTTCGTCGTCAATCACCAGCACGCTGACCGGTTTCATGCGTCCTCCTTCCTGCCGGGTTTTTCATCCAGAATGGGGAAATCGATCACAAACCGCGTGCCTTCACCCAGTTTACTGAAGACCCGGATATTGCCCCGATGGTTTTCGATGATGCCGTAGCTGACGGCCAATCCAAGTCCGGTGCCATTGGCCCGGGTGGTGTAGAACGGCTCGAAGATTTTTTTGACGTTCTCGACGGAAATGCCGCAACCGTTGTCGGCGATTTCGGTCTCGATCCGGTTTTTTTCTGAATCCAGCGTACTTTTTACAGAGACCCGGCCGTGGTCTTCCACGGCCTGCAGGGCATTGAGCAGGAGGTTGATAAACATCTGCTCGATCTGATTCTTATCCAGCGGCGTTTTGACCATGTTCTGTGCCAGGTGCCGTTCGAGGCTGACATGCCGCACGTAAAACTGGTTTTCTACCACGCCCATGGCGGTCCGAATTACATCGTTGATGTCTTCCATGACCTTTTTGGGCGGTTTATCACGGGCGAATTCGAGTAGTCCCTGGATAATGGATTTACACCGCAGGGTTTCCCGGATGATAATCTTTAACCCCTTTTCAAGGGGGCTGCCGGGATCGACCTTCTTGCTCATGTTGGAGCTGAAAAGCAGGATGCCGGCCAGAGGGTTATTGATTTCGTGGGCCACCCCGGCGGCCATGCGCCCCAGCGAAGACATTTTTTCCATTTGGGTGGCAAGGTGCGTGATGTGGGTCTGCTGGTTTTCTGCCAGACGGACGCGTTCAATGATACAGGCGCACTGCTCGGCGATCGTCACCATGAAATCCAGTTCGTCGGGAGAAAACGTTCGCGGTTCGGCCAGGTAGATGCGAATCATCCCCCGCATCTCATTTCCGATGGCCATGGGCACATCCAGTATCATGCGGATGCCTTCATCCCACGCTAGCTGAGGGTATTCCACCCTGGGGGCGTGCCAGATGTCCGTGATGATCTTGACCTTGTGTAGTTCGGATGGATGGTGCAGCAGCTTTTCGGTGGAAACGGGCCCTTTGGTGACATAACGATCACCGAGTCCATAGGCGGCCCCGATATCAAACTGACGGGTTTCCTGATTGAGAATCCTGAGCAGGGCGCCCTTGGCGTTCAGAGCTTCGGCGGTTTTAGTGACCACTATATTGAATACTTCCTGGAGACTGATACTGTGGTAAATCGACCGCAGAATATCCCTGAAGACCCTGAAGTAGTTCTCGAATTTGGTCGGAGAAGTCACGAACACCTCGCTTCGGTCTTAAATGCTACCTTATCTGGAGAAAGTGAATGACGTTAAATTTTTTACTTTGTGTTATCAACGTGTGTTGAATATACCACCTTTCGATTCGAAGCAACGTCTGCGGATCCAAATTTTCGTGGGAAAAAAAGAGATTACCACGCCTCGCGTTTCATCCGCTTGTAGATGTACAGGAGCTGTTTTTGACTCAATTCACCGATTTGTTCGTTGAGCCATTTCAAGTCCGCGGAAACGATGGCGGCCTTGGCCTCGTCCGACAGGTGGTAATCCCGCAAGGCCTCCGAACCGCCCTCCATCGTGCCATTCCAGGAGTCACGATCCTCTGCGGTTCGATTCAGCACCCGGAAAATCTCACGTTTCTGGATGAGCTTTTCTTCGACCGTTGCTGCTTTGGGTGCGGAGACGGACGGCAGTTCGGCCTGTTTCTGCTTCACGGCCCTGCCCACCGCGCTCTTGATCTGGTCATCGGTAAACGGCTTGGGCAGATAGTCGAATGCGCCGAGTTTCATCGATTCCACCGCCAAATCGACGCTGGCATATCCGGTGATGACCACCACGATCGTGTCCGGTCGAGCCGACTTGATCAAGCGAACGACATCCATGCCGTCGATGTCCGGTAAACGCAGGTCGGCGACCAACACATCGCAGCCTTTTTCCCGGAAAATTTCCAGCGCCGCCTGCCCGGTCGCGGCGACAGATACGTCGTAACCCTCCTCGGACAGCACCATCTCCAGACCTTTGGCCACGCTGATATCGTCTTCCATCACGAGCACATTCGGTGATGTCTTCTCAGCCGTTCGGGTTCTTTCTGCAACGGCAATCATGATTCACCTCCCAGTTGTGAGTATTCCAGACAATGATCTCGTCAATTGTATGAGCAAATTGTGTGCCGGAGCAGAGGGGCTAGGATTCTCGAGGCCTATAGAAAAATAACATAGTGATTTTAGATATTAAAAACACACATTTCTCATCCGGTTTGAAGTCGATGATCCGAGGTTGTATCAATATTTATACATCCGATTCGGGCCATTCCAAAAGCGTGCCATTCAGACAGCCTTGCAACGCAACCGGGGGAGAAAGGTCGCCACAGCCCACGAGCTGGGGATAGACAAAAACACGCTGCGGCGCAAGATTCTACGGTTGGGAATCGAAAAACCGGTCTGAACCGCGATTAAAAGTCGCCTTCAAGCGTTTCTAGACGGAATTCAGCGCCGGCTCCGGGCCGGGCGGCAAATCAATCGTGAATTCAGTGCCCTTTCCTTCTTCGCCGGCGACCTGAATTCGTCCGTTGTGACCGTTGACAATACCTTAGCTGACCGCGAGCCCGAGGCCAGTTCAGATCAAAAACAAACGTTGGTTCATTTTTACGATTCAATGACCGTTTCAAGCGATCTCGAGTTCTGGTCGAAGCGTGTGCAGGCGCTCTCTGGCCAAATTTCGTACTTCGGGATCGGCGTCCTTTTTCATCACCT
>JARFQH010000396.1 GCA_029287875.1 Desulfobacteraceae bacterium
TGAGGTCGCTGGCGAATATCCTGACATTCAGGTCGATTACGCCCACGTGGACGCGATCTGCATGTGGATGGTCAAAAATCCCGAATGGTTCGACGTGATCGTTACCGACAACATGTTCGGTGACATTATCACCGACCTGGCTGCCATGATTCAGGGGGGTATGGGCATCGCCGCCGGTGCCAACATTAACCCAGCAGGCGTCTCCATGTTCGAGCCGATCGGCGGATCTGCACCCAAATACACCGGGAAAAACATCATAAACCCGATTGCCGCCATTTCCGCCGCGCAACTGATGCTGGAAACTCTGGGCGAGCAGATGGGGGCCGGTTTGATCGAAGCAGCCGTGATCAAAGTGCTGCGCGACGACATCGATGAGGTGGCCGCCGGCAAGATGGGACATTCGACGACGGAGGTCGGCGACCTGATCGTTGACCATATACGAAAATCATGAACTCAGCCGGTAGCAGCCGGCATATTCGACCTACTTCTTTGATGGTCAAGTGAGGACGATACGGTATGACCGAGAAAATGGTTAACGTGGCCGTTGCCGGTGCCACCGGTGCGGTCGGAAATCAGATGATTCGCTGCCTCGAGGAAAGAAATTTCCCGGTCAGATCGATCAAACTGTTGGCATCGAAGCGTTCCGTGGGTCGAGAACTGCGCTTTCGGGGCGATCTGATGCCGGTGGAGGAATTGACGGATGAGTCGTTTGCGGGCGTCGATGTGGCTCTTTTTTCAGCCGGTGGTGATACGAGTCTGAGGTTCGCCCCGCTGGCCGCCCAAGCGGGGTGTGTGGTAGTGGACAACTCCAGTGCTTGGCGGATGGATACACAAGTCCCTCTGGTGGTTCCGGAGGTCAACCCGCACGCCATCGCCGGGTACAAGGTGAAGGGCATCATCGCCAATCCGAACTGTTCGACGATCCAGATGGTCGTTGCCTTGAACCCGATTCACAGAGCCTTCGGCATCAAACGCATCGTGGTGTCGACGTATCAGGCGGTTTCTGGCACCGGGAAAAAGGCGGTCGACGAATTGTTCGACCAGACCCGCGCCATGATCAACTTCCTGGGATATGAGAATAAAATATACCCCCATCGGATAGCGTTCAACTGCTTGCCCCACATCGATCGCTTCCAAGAAAACGGGTATACCAAGGAAGAGATGAAGATGGTCAATGAAACCCGCAAAATACTGGAAGACGACCGTATCGGCGTAACTGCCACCACGGTTCGGGTGCCGGTCTTTTTCGGGCACTCGGAAGCGGTTAACGTCGAGACCCGCGAAAAAATCACTGCCGTTGCGGTGCGCAAGTTACTCGAGGAATCACCCGGTGTCGAGGTTGTCGACGAACCGACGAAAAACCGTTACCCACTGGCCACCGACGCTGCCGGGCAGGACCTGACCCTGGTAGGCCGCATCCGTCAGGACGAGTCGGTCCAAAACGGGATCAATCTGTGGATCGTCGCCGACAACATCCGCAAGGGAGCCGCCACCAATGCGGTTCAAATTGCCGAAATTTTAGTCAAAGATTATTTGTAAAGGGACCCACCACGCGGATCAGTCCGCAAGCGGCCGATGAGATGTGTCTGCGCAGTGGCCCGCCGGTCCGCAAGAATCCCTGAGATACAGCCAAACTGAACGGAGCTCTGAGGAAGTGGACAAGATACCGATGACACGACAAGGCCACGAGGCCTTGAAGATAGAACTGGAACGGCTCAAGCGCGAAGAACGGCCTGCGAACATCCGCGCCATCGAGGAGGCCCGGGCTCACGGGGATCTCTCTGAAAATGCCGAGTTCGCCGCGGCCAAGGACCGCCAGAGTTTTCTCGAAGGCCGGATTGCCGAACTGGAATACAAAGTGGCCAACGCCGACATAATCGACACCCGCAACCTTCCCAAGGAAAAAGCCGTTTTCGGCAGCCGGGTTGTGCTCGAGAATGTCGAAACCGGGGAAGATGTCGAGTACCAGCTGGTCGGTCCGGACGAATCGAACATCAATGCCGGTCGGATTTCGATTTCTTCCCCTTTAGGAAGCGCCATTATCGGCAAGAAACCCGGTGACGAGCTGACGATTCAAGTCCCCGGGGGCAGACGGATTTACGAACTGGTTGACATCCTGTAAAGGGGTGAATCAAAAATGGAGGTTACACTGTGGCGCGAATCACCGTTGAGGATTGCCTGAAAAATGTTCCCAATCGATTTTTACTGGTCAATATGGTGGCCAAGCGGGTCAGGCAAATCCGCGAAGGCTCGGAATATCTGGTCAGCGCACCGAAAAACGAGGACATCGTGATTTCTCTGCGGGAAATCGCGGCCGGCAAGATCAAACTGACCCCCGTTACACCGGCCCTGCCGGAATTCGAGGAACCGGCGGCATTGCCCGAGTCTTCGGAAGGGGAGCCCCTCCAGGAAACCAGCGAAACCGCGGTTGACGAATAGGTCTTGCCGTCACGTAGCCACACATACAAAAAAATAAACCGTTATCTCGGCAGGGCCCTTCATCGCTACGATATGATTTGCGACGGTGATCGCATCCTGGTCGGTCTGTCGGGCGGTAAAGACAGCCTGACCCTGATGTGGTTTTTGAACGAACGGTTGCGGCGGGTCCGCGTCACCTACGAACTCACTGCCGTTTACCTCGATCCCGGTTTTGACGGCGGATTTTCCGAACGGCTGCAGCGCTATTGCCGGAAAGCCGGCTATCGACTCAGGATTGAGAACACCGATTTCGGCGTGAAGGCGCATAGCGACGAAAACCGAGAAAATCCGTGTTTTTTGTGTGCCTGGAAGCGGCGCAAGCGACTGTTCGATATTGCCGACGAACTCGGTTGCCGCAAGTTGGCCCTTGGGCACAACAAGGACGACATCATTGAAACGCTGTTCATGAATATGTGCTACGCCGGCGAAATCAGCACGATGGTGCCTTTCCAGCCCCTTTTCGAGGGCCGCTTCACGGTGATTCGGCCGCTGGCTTATGTGGAAGAAGATGTGATCCGGCAGTTTGCAGCAGAGCAAGATTTTCCGGAGTTCAATAACACCTGCCCCAGTGCCGCCGTCTCAAAGCGCCGCACCGTCAAAGAGATGCTGACCCGGCTCTACAGCAGCAACGACAAAATAAAAGGGAATATCTTCCGGTCATTGAGCCGTGTGCGACCGGATTACCTGTTGACGTGAAGGAGCGTAGCAGACATCGCTTGCGATCGGCGTCGGCAGGGGGAGCCATCCACATACATATGAAAGATGTCCAGAACGAACGCGATCACCGCAACATTCCCATCGACAAAGTCGGGATTAAAAATCTGAAGTATCCGATAACGGTCCTCGATCGTGAAAACGGGTATCAGAACACGGTGGCCTCCATCAACATGTACGTGGACCTGCCCCATAAGAACAAGGGCACGCACATGAGCCGTTTTGTCGAAATTCTGCATCTGTTTCGGCCCGAGGTGTCGCTGAAGCGTATCGCCGAAGTGTTGGAGCAGATGAAGGAGCACTTGAATGCCGCTTCGGCCCACATAGAAGTGTCCTTTCCTTATTTCATCGAGAAAAAGGCGCCGGTGAGCGCAGCGCCGGGATTGATGGACTACGAGTGCAGGTTTCGGGGATACAGCGACCCGGCGGGCAGGCTGGACTTGATGGTAGAGGTGACCGTGCCGATCTCCTCCGTTTGCCCCTGTTCCAAGGAAATCAGCACACACGGTGCCCACAACCAGCGCGGTCAGGTGAAGGTCTGCACGCGGTTCAAGAAATTCATCTGGATCGAGGACATGATCCGGCTCGTGGAGGAAACGGCCTCGTGCGACGTCTACTCGGTTCTCAAACGGGTGGACGAAAAGTGCGTGACCGAGCGCGGGTTTTCAAACCCCAAGTTTGTCGAAGACATCGTG